>NZ_SMLW01000680.1:0-52502 GCF_009711405.1 Fulvivirga kasyanovii
TACGAGTTTCCAACTCGTCTTCATAGAAGCCGGAGGTCACTTTAGTGCCTACCGGATGGGCCTCATTCCATTGCTCTACCAGCGTTGCAGCATCCGTATGTTGCTTAGGCTTTGATGTTTTTGTTATCGACCTACTCTTTGGAGCAGCCTTTTCATTTGCTTTTGTCCTTTTCTCTTCACTTGCTTTGGACTTAGCTTCTGTTTTTCCGGAAGCGTTTTTATCGTAATCCTTTTTAATGTACCCGATCAACTTCGTCAGCACATCCCCTACGCCAAGCTCTTCAAATTCTGTTACGCCCTGATCCAGCAGGTAGGTCATGCTTTCTGACCATCTTACGCTGTTCGACAACTGGTCTATCAGGTGCTGGGCTACATTTTTAAACTCATAGGGCTTGCCGGTTACGTTGGCAATCACGGGTATTTTTGGCTTAGAAAATTTAGTCTTCTTTACCTGCTTTCCAAATTCTGCAGCAGGTTCTTTCATGTAGCGCGAATGAAATGCCCCGCTGGTGTTCAAAGGAATGAACATGGTATTGGCATTTTCAAAGTATGACTGGGCTTTGTTGATATCTTCTCGCAAGCCTGAAACTACGATCTGGCTGGGTGCATTCAGGTTTGCAATGTCTATGGTAGTCAGCTTAGCGTCCTTCAGGATTTCCCTGATCTGTGCTTCCGAGGAATTTAAAACTGCAGCCATTCCTCCATTTTTGGCCTGGCTCATCAGTTCGCCCCGCTTTTTCACCAGCTTAAGACCGTTTTCAAAGCTAAATACTCCGGCAGCTTCCAGGGCATTGTACTCTCCCAAGCTATGGCCTGCCAAAAAATCCGGCTTCTTTTCACCGTCTTTCAGCTTTTTCTGGTACGAAAGGGCATTGACCACGTACAGCGCAGGCTGGGTAAATTGGGTTTCGTTCAGTTGTTTATCAGGATCATTCAGGCAAAGCTCTTTGATGGAGTATCCCAGTATCTTATCTGCTTTTTTAGTCAGCTCTGGAAACTCATCAAAAAGGTCGCCTCCCATGCCTTTTCTTTGTGAGCCTTGTCCGGGAAATACGTATGTTTTCTTCATGGTTATTTTAGGTTTTTAGATTCTCGTAATTATTTATTTTCCAAACACTTTCCTGCCAGGTATACAGGAAGAGTAATATCATATATCAGTATGTATGACTAAGCAGGTTGGCTTTCAACCTGTCGATATTGAGCAGGTCTCTGCCAAACTGGTTGAGCACCTGCAAAGAGACGGAACCTGAATCTGGCGGAAGAATGTATTTTACAAAGGTAGCCAGGGTACCGCTCGGCCCCACATCTATGAAAATATAATCGCCTGTATCCAAGACCCTTCTTACCGTCTGATGAAAATTGACCGGGTGCCGGATAGCCTTCCACAGGTAGTCCCCATCCGGTTGCTGTACTATTCCTTCGTTTAAGGAAGAAATCATAGGCACTTTGGGTGCCGAGATGCTTACATGATGAACAAGCTGTTTGCACTCTTCTTCTATCGGGTCTATAAGCTCGGTGTGGAAGCCGTATTTAACCGGCAGGATTTGAGACATTATACTTTTCTTGTTCAATTCTCCGTGCAGTTGCTGTATTGTAAGGGGCAAGCCGCTGACTACAAAATTTTCGGTGAAATTCTCCGCGGTCAGCCAGCAGTCGTGGAAAAGTTCAGAGTAGTCTGTCATCAATGATTTCTGCCCCATGACAGCCAGCATGGCTGCGGGCTGGGTCTTTTCATCAGTCAACCTGGCAATATCTACGGCCAGCCTGATTCCGTCTTCCAGTGAAACTGCCTCTGACGCTACGGCTGCTACCAGCTCGCCAACGCTGTAGCCCATAAGGAAATCTGGCTGAATATTCATTTCATTGAGTACTTTGGTCAGGCTGTACTGGATGCATAGCAAGGCTGGCTTGGTATGCAGTACGTTGTCAAAGGGCTCGCCCTTGCCTTTACCTCTGTATAGGATGTCGGTCAGTGAGGTTTTAATGATGGGTTGAACGATTTCGTTGCACTGATCCATCCACTGCCTGAACTTGGAGTGGTTCTCATAGAGTTCCTTGCCCATCTGGTAGTATTGGGACCCTTGCCCGGAATACATGAATATGATCTGTTTCTTCATTGAATGCTGGTTTTTGAAATTGCTGCTTTTATGGCTTTTCTGCTTTAAAAACGCAGAGCCCTCTGCGAGAGACTTTGCTCGGAAGTAATGACAAAGGAGAACACCCTCCGGCCTACGACCACCTCCCTCAAGGGAGGATTTGTGTATTTTTCAATATGGCAATTAATATTCTTAATTACCTCTTTCTTTGTATTAATTCTTTGTTGTATTTCCTGCATATTAGGGCTTTTGTGCCCTGGAAGACGCAGAGTCCTCTGCGAGAGACTCTGCTTGGAAGTAAAGAAGTAAGAGTAGCAGGAAGTAGTCTTAAATACGAGTAAACGATGTCGTTTACCTCCAAATTATATCACTTGCACTGCCCTAAACTGTCCCCATGAGGGGACTACAGGGGTGTTTTGCACCGTACAAATCAAAACTGGTACTGGATTTTGAGCACGGCTTGCTTTTGGTTGCGGTAAATGTATAGCCCGCTGTTTGGGTCATCGGTAAAGGGCATTAACATGTCAAAATACAGTGTCGTACGGTCATTCCAGTTGTAGGAGGTTGACAGTATATTGAAAAAGTTAGTATAGGGACCATTATACATGGAAACCAGGTTAATGGATAGATTACCTTTCATGAGTTCTTTACCCAGGGCTGCCAGCAGCATGTAGTTATTTCTGGGCTGTCCTTGTATGCTTTCGTTCCAGTCCATAATGTGATAGTTTACGGCTTCCAGGCTTAAGGTAACGCTGTTTTTCATATAATAATCTACTCCCAGCGAGGCATCGAGTGCATTCTTCTCCACAATTTGAAACGACGCATCGTTATAAGCTTTTTTGGATTTTATGGCGGTTTCTCCTTTGATAAGAAAATTGCTAATAGCCCTGTTGAAGGTAAACCCGGCCATATGGAAGCGGTGCTTGCCTCTGGTGATTAATTCGGGGTTGACCATCCGCAGGGCAAATTCATTGTTGATCAGGCTGGCGGCCATGATGCTGATATCGCTCTTCCCAAAGGTCTTCTTCCATCGCAATCCAAACTCAAAATGGTTGTCATCGTCAGATTCTTGCTGGTATTTGACGGTTCCGTTAAAGGGTTCGTAGTAGTAGCCTGTCCCTTCTTTGGGATGTTCATTAAACTTCGGATCAGGGGTGAAAAATGCACTCCAGTCACCGGATTCCGAATAATGGTCTACTGTAATGATGGGTTGTCCTATCCTCAGCTCATCGATGCTCAAACTTAATGGCTCCCGGTAATCGAGTCTGCTTACTTCGTTGGTGACAATGGCAAAGTCGGACTCTCCCCATACCAGGGTCTGGATACCGGCGCGTATGCTGGTTTTGCCAAAGCTGGCCTGCAAAAAGGCCTCCCGCGTTCTTCCTCCGAAGGAAAACTCGGTTTCTTCTGTATTGTCATTGAACCAGTAGGAGATCTGCCTGGCCCGATGGTCATTTTTCAGGAAGGTAAAAATCTTCGTGTCTACCTGTAGTGAAAAATGATCGAAAAAAGACCGTGAATATTCGAGTCTGTATGAAAGCCTGTTGTTCATTACCCTGTCTGGTTTGGTTACTTTGTAGGCCAGCTCGTATTTAAGCCCGATACGCATCGGATCGAGGATGTATGAGTTTAAAAAGGATTCCTTTTCTTCTACGACCAACTCGTCGGGTGAACTACTAAAAACGGGTGCTTCACTTTCTGAGAAGTCCAGTTCGGGGGTATCAAAATCTTCCCATTCGGTTGTGTCACTTTCCACCGGTGTCTGGCTGCAGACAGTGGTAAAAGTGATCATTGAGATCATGATAACAAGTAGTGTATTGACGGTATTGAGGCGACTCTTCATGCTTTCCTCTAAATGATAGATTTAATTAAAATTTGCTTTTCCTTATCTATAGAATCTCATCTCCAAAACAGCTCTATGCATATTCATTAAAGACAGAACTAAACGGCGGCTTTACTAAACCTTCGGAAGTTTTGTAAAGCTTAGCTGCTCGGGAGCACTGGCGGTAGCAATATCTCCAGGCAGAGGTTATTACACCCTTTCAGGGCTTGTTATCCTTTGCTATCGTACAAAAGGCTGCACCTTTTGCTATGTGATTTTGCCCTTTCAGGACTCAGATGGGCACTGCTTTTTAAGCAGTCCCTACCCCTTGGAGCCTCTCTGATACTTGTGGGCGGCTGTCTGGGGACAGCCACCGGGTCAGGGAGAGCTACCGGAACCGGAGTCTTCCTTTAAAGGATTATCCCTCGAAAACTATAGATAATTTTCAAAGCCAACTATAGCCATACTTCCAAAGCGTTATTTACCCGGCTTCCCAGGGGAATTGTCCGGTTTTTACAAACCTTGCAATTTTATCCAGGTTGTTTTGGTCTGAGAACACTTCGATGTTGGCTGCGAGGGCTTCTGCTTTGGAGGCCTCGGGAAAATCGTTGAGCTTGTTCATGTAATTTTTATAGCGGGCTACTCCCTCTTTGGAGAGCAACCGCAACCTTAACAGGTGTTTTCTCAACAGGTTTTCACTTTTGTCTTCATAGGCATCTACCAAACCCCAGTCGCAGGCTTGTTTTGCTGATACAGGCTGGGTCATCAGGGTCATGTAATGTGCCTTTGAAAAACCTACCTTTCGGATCAAAAACGGTAATACGCAGGCAGGCATCAGGCCGAACAGTAACTCTGACAGGCTGAATACTGCCCTTTCTTCACAGAGCACGATATCGCAGGCAGCCACAAAGCCAATACCTCCGGCATTAGCTTTCCCCCTGACATGGGCAATGGAAACGTAGGGACCGGAAGCCAGCTTCATCCACAGGTTGTACATCGGTTCGGGATTTTGCTCCTGGTGACCGCTCCCATTGTCAAGGCTTTGCTGAATGCTCTTGAAGTCTGCCCCGAAACAAAATACTTCGGGGGAGCCTTCCACTACCACAATCTTGGCCTGTTCTTCACACTGATCAAGTACGTGACTAAACTCTTCCACGAGGCTGTCGTTAATGGCGTTGTTGGCCTCGGGACGGTCGATCTGAATAAAACAAATGTCGTCTTCAAACCGGACTTTAATGGTTTCGTAAGTTGCTACATTGCTTAAGATACCCATTCGTACTCTCTTTTAAATTCCTTGATCTCTTTCAAAAACAGCGTCTCTCTGCCCATGGCTTTCCTGGACTGAGGTATGAAGCTGGTATCGAGTGTTACATTGCGGGTTCCGAATTTCACTGCATTGCTGCCTACAAGCAGGTTTTCGTATTCGTCCATGGTTAGCTCATACCTTTTGTCGAACTGTTCTTTGATCTTATATTTTTTCAGGCTTTGCTGGCTTTCTTCACTTACCACACCACTGAAAAACTCGGAGCAGCAGCCGGAACCGTAGGAGAAGCACCCTACCCTTTGTGCCGCTGTAAAGTTGCCGTTCTCAATGGTGCTGGCCAGGGACATCATAGCGGTAGCGCCCATGATATTGCCTATCCGCTGGCAGTAGACCAATCCTGGTACTACGCGGGTCTCGAAATCGGCTTCAATGTCCTGAGTCTTTGCTTTCACTGTTTTCCGCATCAAATTGCGGTGTGCTCCCTTGACCATGCCTCCGAATGGCGTGTGAAAGGCCAGGTAGCTGAAAGTTTTGGCGTAATCTGCCTCGGGTACCCTTTTCTGATATTCGTAAAATGCATTCTCACAGCAGTCAAGGTAAGAAAGCAGTGACAGATCTGAGTCTCCCGCCTCTCCATCAGTGGTGGGCCTGCAAGTGTCCATAACCTGGTAGCCGTAATAGCCATTGGCTCCGATATCTACCTGGAACACATAGGGTGTTTCACTCACGATCATCGCTACAGCCCCGGCACCGCCACTAGGCTCGGCAAAAGACCACTCCATGGTAAGTGCATCTCCTCCTTCTTCGATCATGAAGCGGGATACGTCGGTGGCAATCACCAAGGCTTTTGCCCCGGGTGAGGTCTGCGAAAGAATGAAATTAACGGCCATTTGAAAGCCGGCCACTCCGGAGTAACATGCATTCTTGAGCTCAAACAAGCGACAGTTGCGGTTCAGGCCCAATATTTCATGAAAATAGGTACTCATTGATTTGCCAAAGTCAAAGGACGACTCCGTGCATGAGATAACCAGCTCAATGCGGTCTTTCTCTTCCGGACTGAGGGCATCAATAAGTGGCTTAGCGGCATTTACTCCGTAAGTAACCGGGTCTTCATATGGTAAGGCCACGGTCTTCTCCTTCATCAGGAGGTTCTTAAACCTGGAGGTATCCAGGTTCCTGTGTTCGGCAAGCTTCTCTACATCTAAAAAAGTAGTGCCTGCGAAAACATTCATAGCTTCAATTCCTGCTACACGCATATATTTTTATTACAGTTAATGGTTGAAAAATTTTTACTGGGTGCTTGTTACTGGTTGCTGGGTGCTTGTTACTGGTTGCTGGTTGCTGGTTACTGGTTGACAATCCCTATAATCCCCTCAGGGGGATAGTAGTCTCGTAGAAATATTCAGAATCCAGATTCTTTTTATAACCGTTAACCGGTCACCGGTCACTGTTTACTATTTACTGTTTACCGGTCACTGTTTACCGATCAAACTGTCGTTTCTCCGGTCTTCCGTCTTCGGACTTCGGACTTCGGTCTTCCGACTTCAAACTTTTGCCAGTTCCCCGTTGACCTAACACCAAACACCGATTACTGGTCACCTGTCGCCAAAAAATTACTCAGCATAGGCATAAACCTTGTGAATAGCCGTCTGGGCGAACTCTTCCAGTTCTTTCTGGAAATCGGTCTCGGCCTGGGCGAGTGCTTTCTTTTGTTCGCCGTTGGGCTTTCTTTTGGCGTCGCTGGTCAGTTTGTTCAGTACCTGGATCAGGATTTCGATGTCTTCTTTGGTATTCTCAACGCCTAAACTTACCCTTACTACGCCAGGGAGCTGGGTTTTGGGAGACACCGTAAGCACAACTCGCTGAACCTGCTCCAGTACCGGGCTGATATCAAGCAGGTGCTTAATGAGCAAGTGAGAGCAGTGGCAACCGTACCGTACTCCTATGCCCCCCTTCTGGAACATCTCTTCGGCCAGCTTGTTGTGCAGGATGTCTTTTGTTTCAAATACGATAACACCAATTTTCTTATCGAATGAACCTGAATTCTGGTCTGTAATACCAAAAATCCTGATGTTAGGTATTTTTGATAAACCATCTAATGCCATTTTGGTAAGTTTTTGTTCTTCCTCATGGATCACATCGAAACCAATTCTTCTCAAAATCACCAATGCTTTGCCTAAAGAGGCCACACCGCCGATGTTCTCTTCTCCTGATGTGCAGATCTGCCGCATTTCATCCGGCTTGTAGTTGAGCAGGCCTTTTTTGGACACCAGCACGCCGGTACCAAATGGCGCATATACTTTATGGGCTGAGAATGCCATATAGTCGATATCGTCTTTTTCCATTTCAACCTTGCGGTGTGCTACTACCTGGGCACCGTCGACCAACAGACGTGCACCATATTTATGTACAATAGGGCTGATTTTATCGATATCATTGCAGGTTCCCAATACGTTGGAAGCACCGCTTATGGCCACTACTTTGATACGCTTTTTACCATGTTTGTGATCCTGGTTGTACTCTCTCAGGTGGTTTTCAAGCTCTACGAGGTCTACAAAGCCTTCTGCATTTACCGGTAGCCTTACCAGCGACTTCTTCGAAGCCATACGCCAAGGCAGGTCGTTGGAAGAGTGCTCCAGCAATGAAATAAGCACTGCCGGTTCTGTGTCCCTGTCATTGGAACGGCCAAGGCTTTCGGACACGAGGTTGATGGACTCGGTAGTGTTTTTGGTGAAGATGATGTCGTATTTATCCAGGGGAGCTCCAAGAATTTCGCTGCAAATGGCTTTTACTTCCCTGACCACATCCTGCTTTCTTCGCTCGGGCAGGCGCAATGCCTGACGGAAAGTATTCCATATCGGCTGGAATGTAGGTGTACTGGCACTGTTGTCGAGATTAACAAAGGGCTTCTCCCCTTCCAGTGTAGGCACGATCATGCCCAGGCCTATCAGGGTCTTTCTGAGCTGCTCCATAAGTTCCACACCTGAGTACTGCTCCAATTCATCTTTGTAGAGCAATTCCGTGATGCCCAGATCTGTGCCCTGCAATTTTTTGAAGATATCTTTTCCATACCGCTTTAAAAGGAGCATTGCTTTGCTAAAAGCAATAACATTGACAATAGCTGGTGTACCTGCTTCAAATTTGTCTGGTCCGGTATTCCAGATGATCCAGCCTGCGGCTACAAGCCTGGCTGTTCCTCCTCCGCACTCTGTTGGTGAACCTTTGGGAAGGGCTTTTTTCTCTACGGCAACTGCCGTAATACCTAATGGCAGGCCTATTTCACGGCTGGTAATGGTTTGGTAGCTTCCGGGCTTGAGCAGGGAAATCAGTTCGGAAGTTCTTTTGGGTGAACAGAAAATAACTATGTACCTGTCTTTGTTCAGGCCCATGTATTCCAGCACTACACCTCTGGCGTGCTCATATAGTTGTGAAGATACCAATGAGTTGTGCCCACTTCCGCGATGTACGTTGGAATAAGTCTCAAGGGCAGCATACACTCCGCGTTCGAGCTCGGTAAATGCTCTCTCCGCTCCTTTATTTTCAGGCATGCCATTCTGCTTTTCTTCGAGTTGGCTTACATCCGCTGATGCGTACTCAGTTTGCTTAATTGTTTTCATCTGAATCTCTTTCGTTTTTTAATTATTAGTTGAATTTGGTCTGTACTTTCTATACTTAATCAGCCTCAGCCAGTGAGGCTTAATCTTTCTTTGCAACAATGAAATATTGTCTCCCGGTTTTTTGCAGGCACTCACTTTCTGCTATCCTGAAACCTCTGCGGGTGATTGCGTCCACCAGTTCATCCACGCTGTAAGTTTTCAGGTTTGGGATCAGTCCGAGCTTGCTGACCAGGGAAAGGGCAATACCTGCAAACGACCTTTTGCCCATGCAGGGTGTCACGGAAATGAACAACCCTCCCGGCTTCAGCAATTCGTGAACCCTTCTCAGTGCCTTGGGCATATCTTCCAGCAGGTGAAGCAGGTAAACGCCTAAGATCACATCATAAGTCCCCGGTTTGTATTGTGGATCAAATATAGTTGTGTGTGTATACTGAATGTTTTGAATATCCAGCTCATCGGCGTTTTTTTGGGCCAGCCGGATCATTTCCGATGAAATATCCAAGCCATGGACGGTTTGTACATCTCCGGCAATTTCGTTGGCAAGTATTCCGGTGGCACACCCGAAATCCAGGACTTTGTCCTGCTTTTTGAGGTACCTCCTGGTCCGGTCAAGGATTTTCAAGCGTACGGCTTTATCCTTCATTTCTTCCTTATCGTACCCTCCGGCACTCTTGTCCCAGAATTTTTCCGATTTGTCTGTCGTCTCTTGTGAGGTGTGGGGTTGGTTTTTCATGATCGCGGCCTGAGTTGGTTAAATTTTAGTTTTAAAGCTTATCATCCTCAATATACTGTTTAAGCACCTTTAATGTGTATTTAATGTGTTTCGGTTTCGTGGCGGTACCAAAACTTATCCTGATAGACTCCTGTGCTGCTTCGTCTGACAACCCGATAGCTTTTAATACATGTGAGGGTTTGTTAGAAGACGTGCTACAGGCAGAACCTGCTGAAACGGCAATGCCATGAAAATCAAGCATCTTCATTAATTCCCCACTACCGATACCCGGAAAGGTCAGGTTGATGGTATTGGTCAAACAATTGTCCATCGGAGAGTTAATGATAATATCGCTTTTGATCGCTTTCAATTCATTAAGGAATGTGCGCTTAAGAGACTCATTTTGCATTGAAAATGTTACAAGCTTATTCACATGTTTGCAAGCTTCTCCAAAGCCGGCAATGTTATGGATCGACTCAGTTCCTGCACGCATGCCTTCTTCCTGATGTCCACCGTGAATGTAAGGCTCTAAGGGACAGCTAATTCTGGCGTACCAGGCTCCAATGCCTTTGGGGCCATAAAGTTTGTGGGCAGAAAATGTGGCATAATCTACATCCAGATCTTTTACATTGATCGGGATCTTGCCCAGCGCCTGCACGCAATCGGAAAATACCAAAGCCCCTTTGGCCCGCGCCATTGCGGCTATCTTTTTCACATCCTGGATCGTACCGATCTCATTATTGGCCAACATGCAGCATACCAGCGAGGTCTTATCATCGATCATGGCATCCAGCTTATCAAGGATCACACGGCCTGAGCTGTCTATCGGGCAATACTGCACGTCAATACCCTTTGTTTTCAAATATTCCAGGGTATTCATCACCGACGGATGCTCTATGGGTGTAGATATGATCTTGTTTTTATCAGGGTAGAAATGGTTGCTGACCGTTTTCAATAAGGCATTATTGGATTCGGTGGCACAACTGGCAAAATACACCTCATGTGAATGCGCCCCGATGGCAGAAGCCACCTGCTCACGGGCTTTTTCAATGATCTGTGCTGACATTTTACCCTTGGCATAGCCCGATGAAGGGTTGCCCCAATAAGTTTTCAACACCCGGTTCATCACACTCCTCACGGGAGGTGCAATGTGGGTTGTTGCGTTATGATCGAAATAAACGTTGCGTTTACCCAATAACTGTTTTATCATGGCAATTATATTTTAAAATACTTGTATGGATTATAGTGCGGCAAGCGCATCGATGATCTTCTTACAACCTCCGTTTTTGATGTAATCGGAGTGATCATCTATATCTTTAAACTCTTTGCCGGTGATCTTGCTGCACATTACTTCAGAGTCAGTCTGCACGTAAAATGCTCTCAACATCTTCTTCTGCTCCTGGGCGTCAAATGACGAGGCAGATTTACCGGGGTTTTTCTTGAGCCAGTCAACCATTTTGTACCAGATGGCGGCACTGAGTGCTCCACATTCCTTTCCGCTAAGCCCAAGACCTCCGGCGTACCCGGCCACCATGAGCATTTCTTCATCGGTTCCCCCCATTTTTCTCACTACTTCAGAGGCACAGCTCACTGATCCCGGGCAGAACTTGACCGTGTCGTCAGACAATCCTTCATCGGCTGACTTGATGGCTTCGGGTGCCCATTTTCCAGCAAGCTTCATACAGGTAAAGGCTTTACCGGTAAACAGTACCTTGAGTGGGGCCAGTTTGCCTGAGAGGTCCATATCGGTGATATCGCGGCAGCTTATGGTGTTCGTTCTTTTGGTAAATGACTGCATCAGGTGCTGGGTGGCAGTAATAGCCATGGCCACAGCCGTGCCCGTGTCTTCGTTTCTACGATAAGATTCTGCCCCGGCAGCCAGAACAGCGCCACCTATCAGTCCGCATTGGTAGCCTCTGTTCAGTAGTCCGCCCGCAAAAGGAGATGCGGCTACCTCTGCAACTTCATTAGGTACACCGTACTCTTCATTGAGCAGTGAGCAGAATGCCGTACCGCATGTTCCTCTGGATAATACTTTGAGACCGTCTTTATAAGCTTTCATAATGAAAATTTTAAGTGAGTTATTTGATTAAGTATAGTTTACAATTTCGTCCGTTGTGTGCGTCAAAGGGCTAAATTGTATGGTTGAAAGATTTCTTTGTATAGTATATGATGCCATTTTAGATCCCCCTGCGCGGTTATGATCATACCGCAGAGAAGGTGTCGTCTGCCTCTACAGCCAGGTCGCCAGGCAGTTCGTCCTGCACTACTCCTGCCGGACTGAATGCCCTTACATAGAAGTTTTTGATGCTGGCCAGCACATCACCGGCTTCATTGATGATCTTGATGTTAAACTTTTTGATATTGGCGTGTGCATGACCTTCGGCATCCACCTGCTCCACATAGGCATAGCAGGTGTGTGGCAATGAGCGGAATATCTCTATTTCGTCAATCGCGAAAGGTACATGGGGCACGGCTGCATCCATCTGCCCTACCAGGCCTGCCACCGTCTGCAAGGCACCATCCATGATGCTTGGATGGAGAATGAAGCGGTCAAAATCAGCTTTCAGGTGATCTGCCAGTTTCAGCTTTGACAAGGCAAAGGAGCCATTGACATAAAACTCCTGAATGGTCCGGAATGCCGCACCATAGTTAAAGCCTACCTGGCTGAAAACATCATAGTAGTGGGTACCATCCTGAGGTCCGGAGCACTGTGCTTTGAGTTGTTGCACGGAAAGATTTTCAATGCTGGCTGCATGGCCATTCTGAAAATACAGCCGGCCTTCGGAGTGTAATATCCTTTCATTTTCATCATCCAGCGAAGTGATCCTGAATTCGGTGCCACTTCCGCTAGGCTTTAGCGAGGTTTGTACAAACTGAGAGCCATTCCTGAAACTAAGCGGGTGCGCCCATACGATATCTTTGATCTTACTTACTTTCTGCTCTCCTGCCAGATTACCGGAGATGTTGGCCATCTCTATGAATCCGGAGCCGGGGAAGATCTTTTCACCATTCACCTGGTGGTCTATGGCATAGAACTCGCTATCCGACAGCAGGGAACTGAAGCTGATTTCCCTTAAAGTGGAAGAGTTATGTGAGACGAGCGGGTGCAGTTGTGCCTGTTGAGGTTCTGCTTTTTGCTTCCTTCCGGCCGGCTGGTCGGTCACCCAGTATCTTTGACGGGCAAACGGATAGGTTGGCAGCGAAATACGTCCGGGTTTGCTTTCTGCATATAAACCTTCCCAATCCACATCCACACCGGAAATCCACATTTGGGCCAGTTGATCCAGCTCTCCGGCCTCAAAAAGACCCCGGATCTCTTCTCCACGATCAGGCGCCCGCTTCCTGCCTTTGCGAGGGTCTATGGTAGCCTGATATACATGATCTGCGGTTTTCTGCTTTCTCCAGGTTTTCAAACGGTCGATAAGCTCTGCTCTGTCGGCGGCTACCACGGCCAGCCTTTCCGGCATAGCTTCCCGCCCAACCTGCAGGGTAAACGACAGGTCCGCCAGGCTTACGTGCTTTTCATTGCCTGCAAAGGTGAGCAAGCGATCAGCATACTCTTGCAGGCGCTCGTTGTCTTTTGCTGAAAGCACGACCAGTTGGGGTATTTTCTCTTGGTTATGCTGCATGGGTTTAGGTTTTTTATATTCTTCGAGTATCAGGCACGCATTCACACCACCGGCTCCAAACGAATTGATGAGTGCTCTTCGCGGGGCACCGGGGGCCGGGTCCCATGGAGACAGTTGATGTTGAAGGTAGAATGGAGACTCTTTGAATTCAATATTGGGGTTTACTTCCTCTGAATTAATGGTTGGTACCAGTTGGCGGTGCTTCATTTGCAACAGCACTTTGGCCACTCCGGCTATGCCTGCCGCCGACTCGGGATGCCCGATATTGGCTTTGACTGATCCCACCGGGGCAAACTGCTTTTTCCCGGTCTGCTTCCTGAAGGCATTGGTCATGGCTACGATCTCCAGACTGTCACCCAACTGTGTACCCGTACCGTGGCCTTCAATGTAGCTTATGGTTTCGGGGTTAATGTTGGCCTTGCGCAAAGTCTGCTCAATTAAATTGGCCTGGGCATTCGGGTTGGGCGCAGAGTATCCGTTAGACCTTCCGCTGTGGTCATAAGCACTTGCCGAAACCACTGCATAGATCTGGTCGTTGTCTGCAATGGCTTTGCTGAGTGGCTTCAGCAGCACTGACCCTACACCTTCGCCTGGTACAAACCCATCATCACCGGCACCGTAACTAAAGCACTTTCCGGTGCGGGAGATCATGCGGTTTTTGCAGAATGAATGGTACTTCGACGGATGCAGGTATAAATTCACCCCACCGGCCACGGCCACCTGGCACTCTTGTTTTCTCAGGCTTTCACAGGCCAGGTGTATGGCTACTGAAGAGGAAGAACAAGCCGTATCAACTGGCATACTCGGGCCGTTAAAATCGAGTAAATAAGAAACCCTGTTGGCAATAGACCAGGGGTGTGCGCTTGGCGTGGTATTTCCATTGCTCCACTCCTCTGCGGCAAGCAGGTTGTATGTATTGGTAGTAACACCTACAAAAACCCCTACATTGGCACTTTTGGCTTTAGCATGTTTCTTTTTCAGGCTTTCTTTGGTGTATCCGGCATCTTCTATAGACGACCAGACCGATTGCAGGAACAGCCTCTCCTGCGGGTCCATGATCCTGGCTTCATCCGGGGTGATATTAAAAAACTCAGGATCGAATTTATCCACGTCATTGATAAAGCCTCCCCATTTGCAATAAATTTTACCTTCCCTGGCCTTTTCAGGATCTTCGTGATAGTAGGCCTCGCTGTCCCACCTGCTTGCGGGCACCACATCAGTGAGGTCTTTACCTTTTTTCAGGTTTTCCCAGTATTTATTGAGGTCTTCCGATTGCGGATAGCTTCCGTGTACGCCAATAATGGCAATCGGCTCGGTATCTTCGTATCTGGCGGGCGATGGTGCTGCCTCTCTGATCTCTACCCGGTGATGCTCTACTACCTGCACTTTTTCTTCGTATGAAGTAGTTTCCCGAACCTCTTCTTCTACTTCATGATCCAGACCCAGGAAGCTGATCAAAGCCTCTTTTTCATCAGCCACCATATAGGCAGCCAGTTCTTCTATGGTTGAGTATTCGTAGAATAAGGTCTTGGGCAAAGCGCCAAGGTCCCTTTCCAGATTAGCATTCAGCTTGCTGATCATGATGGAATCAATGCCGAAGGTCTCGAAAGGTTCCGTAGGATCAATGCGCCCGGGCTCGAGTTTGATCTCTTCGCCGATCAAAGCCTTGAGGTAGGCCTCGGTCTTTTCAAGAAGTTCCTCAGCATCCATGGCTTTGGCAGGGGCCGGTTTGCTCTTTTCAACCTCTGTAACCATATGCCCGATGTAAGGCTTGATCCTTGATGAAAACCCGTAAAGGGGAACACCTTGTGAAAGATCAGACATGAGGAATTCTTCGAGGTACTGAATGCCTTCCTGCACAGGTAAAGGACACAGTCCGGCCTGTTGCTCGATCATAGCTACTTCCTCATCAGCAATGTGCATACCACCTTCTTCCCAGTAAGTCCAGTTGACAGACAGGGTTTTGCCGGTGCGCTTTTGTGCTTTGACCAGGCTTTCCCTGTTTTCTGCAAATGAATCGAGGAAATGGTTGCCATAGGCATAATCGCACTGCCCCACGTTGCCCATCACTCCGGCTATGGAAGAGAACAGGATGAACACATCCAAATCCTCCTCACGGGTAGCCAGGTCAAGGTTAATGGTTCCGTAAATCTTCGGCGCCAGCACTTTGTCCATCTCCTCCCGGGATTTCCTGAGTATGAATGAGTCAATGTTGACCCCGGCACTATGAAGCACACCATTTACCTGTGAAAAACGTCCTTTTGCAGTTTTGACTACGTCTTCCATGTCTTCCAGGCTGGATGCATCGGCCTGTAGATAAAGGATTTCGGTCCCGTATGCCCTGAGCCGCTCAAGTTTTGCCTCCTGAGCTGCTTTTAGTTCAGAGCGCCCGAAAATCACGAGGTTGCACTGATAGTTCTTAACGAGGTATTCACTGAAAACAAGACCTAACCCTCCTAAACCGCCTGACACAATGTAGACACCATTTTGCTTTAACGGCAATTTGTCCTTAATGCCCTCTATGCGGACATACTGGGCCAGTTCCCTGACATAGCGGGTGTAGCCCTGTTTTTCTTCCCTGAATTTGTAGCGGACTTCATTTTTCTTCCAGTTTCCATCGTTGAATTCATCAACAATGATGCGGACTTTTTCTTCGGTTGGCACGCTGACGTCCTCACCGCGCTGAACCTCAATAGTTTTACCGTGGTAGTGAGGATTCTCCAAAGCAAGCGTTTTAAAGAAGCCTCCTAATGCGGCGCTAAACGGAGCCGCAACATCCTGACTATTAAAGATCGATAAAATTTGAACCGGGGCGTGATGCTTTTGTGCCATCAATGCTTTGCAGAGGTTAAACAGGGCAACGATGCCGTGGTTAACCTGACGGGTTACCTCATCTGTTTTTTCCAGACTGCCTGTATTCAAGGCCTGATGAACAACCCGGTAAGGAAGCTGATCTTTTTTGGCGAGGCTCTCTACCAGTTGCTTAAAATGATCTTCCTGCTGAAGGTCAAGGGTGTATACTGATGGTTCAACCTCCTGAAATGACTTGCCCGACTTGATGAAAATTACAGGCTTATCTTGTCCATATTCTTTCTGTATGGCTTCTAAAAGTTCATCTGTAGCATTCAGCATGAGGATCGGACTTTTCTCCGGGGTTTTTTCTTCTGATATGCCCAATGTTTGCTCCACCCAGTGCGGCTGATAGTGCAGCCTCCTCTTTTTCTCTTCTTCCGGTTCGCCATCGGTATCGATCTCCTGAACAACAAACTGATCCGTTGACAGTGAGAATGCCGGGGTTTTGATCCAGTACCGCTCTTTGGCAAATGGATAAGTAGGTAAGGAAACCCGCTTAGGCTGAGCATGTTGATAGAAAAGGGACCAGTCTATGTCAGCACCGGAAATCCATAGCTTCGCCAGCTTTTCCAGATTTCTGGTCTCCATGATCACTTTCAGATAGGCCCGGCCTTCTTCCCCTTCCAACAGAGCAGTGGCATCGGAGGGTGCGCTTTTAATATTGCCATGATAAGTGCCTTCCAGCTCGTTCACTGATTTTTTAGAGCCTGTCTCTTGCTGAACTGTCAGCCATTGTCGCAGTTTTTCTTCCAGTTCCTGCATGCTGGCTACTATTATGACCAGGCGCTCATTCATAGGGGTTCGCCCTACCTGAGCGGTGTACACGATGTCTGTCAGCGACGTCTCTTTGTTTTTGACCAGGAAGGCAAGCATTTTTTCTGCATACTTCAAAAGTCCATTTTGGTCTTTCGAAGAAAGCACGAAGGCCTGCGGTATACTATTTTCAGGTTCGTTTGCCTGAGTGGCTACCGTGTTATATTCTTCAATAATAAGATGGGCATTGGAACCTCCCGCTCCAAAAGAACTGATCCCGGCCCTTCTCGGGAACCCGTCTGGCTGTGCCCAATCTGCCAATTCACGCTGTACATAGAATGGCGATTCACTGAAATTGATGTTCGAGTTTAATATCTCTGCATGCAACGACGGCACCAACTGCTGATGCTTTAACTGTAGCAATACCTTGGTTACGGCTGCAATTCCTGCGGCTGATTCCAGGTGCCCGATGTTTGACTTCACTGAGCCTATGGGGCAGAATTGCTTTTTACCGTCTGCCTCTCCAAAAGCTTTGTTCAGTCCGGTAATTTCAATAGGATCGCCCAAAGCTGTGCCTGTACCGTGAGTTTCAATATAACTCAGCGTAGCCGGATCAATGTTAGCCTTTTTAAGCGATTCGATGATCAGGTCGCCCTGAGCAACAGGATTAGGTACGGAGTAGCCATTGGTTTTTCCTCCATGATTGATTACGCTCGACTTGATGACGCCATAAATATGGTCACCATCCTCAATCGCTTTATCCAGGGATTTGAGTAATACGGCCCCTACACCTTCACCGGCAACATAGCCATCACCACCATCGCCAAAACTTCTGCACCTGCCATCGCTGGCGGCAAAATTCCCCTGGCTCAACACCAGGTATTTGTGCGGATGAATGGACACGTTGACACCTCCGGCAATGGCTGCCTCAATATCTCCTTTCCTGATTTCCTCACAAGCCTGATGTATGGCGGTAAGTGATGAAGAACACATGGTATCCAGGGCAATGCTGGGGCCATGCAGGTCTAAGAAATAAGATACCCTGTTCGCTATGGAAGCATAAGACGAACCCGGCACTATAGCATTGCCGGTCAACATAGCTTCAGCGCCATAAAGCTGGTATTGGCCGTACATAACGCCGACATAAACGCCAACGCGTCCCATAGCCGATATGCCCTCTTTGCTATATCCTGCATCTTCAATGGTCTGCCAGGCCGCTTCTATGAAAAGACGCTCCTGCGGATCAATTAATTCTGCCTCTTTCGGAGATATGTTGAAAAACAAAGGATCGAATTTATCTACATCAGAAATAAATCCTCCCCATTTGCTATAGGTTTTGCCTGCCTGATTGCGCTTAGGATCAAAAAAGCGTTTGGTATCCCAGCGATCTTCAGGTATTTCGGTTATACAGTCTTTGCCATTCTTAAGGTTTTCCCAAAACTCATCCAAATTCTCCGATAATGGATACTTACCACTCAAACCAACTATAGCTACTTCCCTTGCCTTAACATTGGTTTCATTCCCGTTGAAGCGGTTGCGGGAAGCCAGCGTGGGTATCACCGGTTGCTTTTTAGCAGCCGCCTGAGGAGTAACTACCGGAGCAGGAGCTACTGTGTTGCCCTCAACCTTATCTAAAATGATCTGAGGATAGGATTTGGCAAGGAAGCCAGCCAGACTTTTAATCGTCTGGTACTCGAAAAACAGTGTCTTGGAAAGTGATCCAAAGGTTTCTTCCAGCATGCTGGTCAGCTTCATGGCCAGTATGGAATCGATGCCATAGTTCTCCAAAGGTGCTTTGGCATCAAGCTGGCTGACCGGTATCTTCAGGACTTCTGCAAACTCCTTGCGCAGATAGGTCACCGTTTTATCCAGCAGATTGCTGGCTTCTGCCTGAACGGTAGGAGTCGTCTCAGTGCTAATTGCACTTGGTGCCGGAGTAGCTTCCTCATAGCTGCTTTTGTCAAGATGAAGGATACGGCGCATTTTCTTCAGATCGCCTTCCATCACAAGCATTTGGCTACCTGATGATGCCAGGCTACTATAAAATGCCGCTACGCCGGAAGAGGCCTGCAATGGCTGTATGCCTGTAGCCTGCTCCAGCATGTCTATGTTTTCCTGATCAATACTCAGATGACCACCTTTCCACAATGGCCAGTTGATAGAAAGTGTTTGTCCATGTCTTGCCTTCTGCTCTACCAGTTGGTTGCGGTAAAATGCGTACTGATCCATGAAGGCATTAGCCGCGGCATAGTCTGCCTGCCCAACATTACCCATAGCGCCGGATAGTGAAGAGAAAAGGACCATGAAATCAAGCTCGATATCTTTGCTGGCTTCATCAAGGTTAACCGTACCGGTGACTTTAGGTGCCAGCACCTTGTTCACCTCTTCGCTCGTTTTCTTCAGAATAAAGCTATCCGAAATCATTCCTGCACTGTGAATGATACCATTGAGTTGCTTGTGTTCCTTCTTAACCTCAGCAACAACTGCTTTTACCAGATCCTGATCATTGAGATCCAGTTGTTTGTAGATAACCTGACCTTCATCTTTAGACAATGCAGTAAGCATAGCCTGCTTTTCTTTGGTTAGCTCAGAGCGACCGGTAAGTATAACCTTTGCTCCCTGAGTGTGCTTCAAGATTTCTTCGGCAAACAAGACTCCCAGAGCACCCAGACCACCAGTGATCAGGTAAACTCCATTATCCTTAAGCACCGCTTGGGGTTCTGTTTGGCCTACTGATACTTCCTCCCATTGCAGAACGTGAGCAGCATCTCCCTGATATTTAATGAAAGACTCTTCCGGCCTGTTCTGTGCTTTTTGAAGCTGACCTGCAAGTTCTTCTGCTGTGATATCGGGCTTTGTTAGTATGACCTGACCTGTAAGTTTAGGATTTTCCTGATTCGCGGTTTTCAGCAATCCTGAAAGTCCGGCCAATAATGTCTGATCTTTGTGATCAGGTACAACCACCTGAATCAGTACTTTCCCTTCTGGTTTATCTTTTATAATATTTTGTATTTGCTCAAATACGGCCACAACATACTCGCTGTAACGAACTGCTATGTTCCCTTTAGAAACTTTGAGCTGTAAGCAATGACTGTTATTCGTCAAACGCTCAAGCTCTCCGGCCTGGATAGCTGGCAATTCGCAAAGTATGACGTGCTTTTGCTCAAATGCCGACTGTGATACTGGCAACTGCATGTCGCAGGGTACCCAGACCGGCTTAGCCATTAAGGTGCCCTTTCCTTTATTTTGGGCATCAACAGCATCTACATTCAGTTGTCTGGACGACAGTCCTCTCATTTGGACGCATACATTGCCCTCCTGATCGCACAGGTCAATATCCAGCTTGGTAATGGCATCTGTAGGCTGACTTCCTTGGGCATAGCGAACCCATGCATACATGTTTTCAGTCGCCGGAGCTATGACACGGATAGTGTCTAACGCAAAAGGAACTGAGGGCTGTGAAGGAAGTGTGGTCAGGTCTTCTAACAAACCAAAAGCTGATTGCAATGCACTATCCATCAGGCTGGGGTGCAACATGTAATCGTGCTGGTCTAACGCTACCGCTTTAGGCAACTTCAATTGTGCCAATAGCTGTCTTTCTCCCTGATAAAGCACTTTTATGCCCTGATAGGCAGGTCCATAGTGCAGACCCATAGAGGTAAAGATCGGGTATAAGTTCTCTGCCTCAATTTTGCCTCTGGTCAATTTGCTTTTAAGCTCAGTGATATCCAGCGCCTGGCCTTCGGCATGGCTGGAAAATCTGGCTACTCCCTGGCAATGAACAACTTCCTGCTCATTGTCCCAACTGGAGATCTCAAAATTTATTTGTTCCCCTCCTTTTACAAAAAGGGCTATATCTACCTGCTTGTGTTCTTCTACCACTAAGGGTTGTGCCCAGGCGGTATTGTGCAATTCCAGCACTCCTGAACCCGGCTCAACGCCCGCGGCTCTTTCCACTGCCACCCGAGCCATTTCGAGGTAGGCCACTGCCGGCAGTATTTTAGCCGAATGTTCATCGCTGATTTTAACCTGATGGTCTGACAGGAAGAATTCCGCACCACTAAAAGTGGAGCTATAGCTTTGCCTGCTAAAATCCGACGTGTTGCTGTGTAGCAAAGGGTGAAGTGCTGAAGTCAGCTTTCCATTGACAACCCCCTGTCCGTTGTTCTGGGTATCGATCCAATACCTGTCTCTGGCAAAAGGATATACCGGCAGACTGATGCGCTTCGGCTTATTTTCACCGTAGAATTTCGCCCAATCCAGATTCAGGCCTTTAGCCCAAAGGTCCAGAAGTTTGGACAGTTTTCTGCGTGAGATCCACTTGTCTACGGTTTGTTCAAAATCACTGTCTGCGTTGAACAATGAAAGGGTATCGCTATCCTGGTCCGTTCGTCCCTGGTAGGTATCTTCAATATCCTCTTCTCCGTTGATGTAAGCCTGAAGTTTTTCGATCAGCTCATCTACTGAGCCGACCATGAAGCCAAGACGAACATCCATGGCCTCTCTCCCCACCTGTAGTGTATAGGCCATAGAAGCCAGGTCAATAGCTCCTACTTCTTCTTCCTGCTCTTTGGTTCTGGCATTTTGTAAGAAGTCGTAAAGATCGAGTGCTTTTTGTTTAAGCTGTTCGGGTGTTCTCGCCGACAGCGGGATGATCACTTTTGAGTCCGGGCTGGTAAATGTCACTGCCTGATTTTCCTCTGCCGGGGCAACATACTCTTCAATAATAAGGTGTGCATTGGCACCCCCTGCACCGAATGATGACAAACCGGCTAAACGAGGCACGCTAACACCATCGATTACAGGTTGCTCCCAGGGTTTCAGGGTTTGATTGACAACAAACGGTGTCTTATCAAAATCTATATTGGGATTTAATTTCTTCGAATGTAATGAAGGTACAATGCGCTTGTGCTTAAGTTGCAACAATACTTTCGTCAGGCCTGCAATGCCTGCTGCGGATTCGCAATGACCAATATTGGACTTGGCTGAGCCTAACTGACAGAAGCCAACATCCGATGTTTTGCGCTGGAACGCCTGGCTCAGTGCAGCAATCTCAATCGGATCGCCCAGCTTAGTTCCTGTACCGTGGGCTTCAATATAACTAACATGACGAGGGTCTGTATGGGTGGCTTCCAGTACATGACTGATGAGGTTCGCCTGTGCCTGCGGGTTAGGCACACTGTATCCATTGGTTTTACCACCGTGGTTAAGGGCGCTGCCTTTGATCACGCCGTAGATATGGTCGCCGTCACGAACAGCCTCTGAGAGTCTTTTCAGTACTACTACGCCTACCCCTTCACCGGGGATGTAGCCCTCTCCTCCTTCTCCAAAACTCTGGCAATGCCCATCGCTGGAAATGTACTGCCCGGAGCTGATAACCAAATATTTATTCGGGTGGATGCTTACGTTGACTCCCCCGGCAATACCCAAACTGGTCCTTCCTTCTTTCAGGTCCTGACAAGCGAGGTGGATGGCGGTTAATGATGACGAGCACATAGAGTCTACTGTCATGCTCGGTCCGTGCAGGTTCAGCACATAAGACACCCTGTTGGCAATACTGGCATAGCTTCCCGGAACGCCCATTCTTTTCCCGCTCTTGCTGGCTTCAATGCCGAAAAGCTGGTATTCACTATACATGACTCCGGCATAAACACCTACCTGCCCAGCCATGCCAAAGTCATGTGGCATTTGCAGACTGGTTTTGGTATATCCGGCATCTTCCATAGCCATCCAGGCGTGTTGTAAAAACAACCTTTCCTGAGGGTCAAGGATTTCTGCTTCCAGAGGCGATATGTTGAAGAACAAAGGGTCAAATTCATCAACGCCTTCGATAAAACCACCCCACTTGCTGTAGTGATGGCCGCCTTTGCTACGGTCTTCACTGTAATATTCCCGCCAGTCCCAGCGGTCTTTGGGTACTTCTATGATGCAGTCCTTTCCATCGCGCAGGTTGTTCCAGTATGCTTCGATGTTAACGGACTCAGGATAGCGCCCGCTCAAGCCGATAATGGCGATCGGATCGGTATCCACTTTTGGTGAGTTATCCGCCCCGACTTCGATATGACGCTGACGCCTGATCGACCTGGCTTGTAATGGTTGAGCCTGAGTTTTGACAGGGGTTTCATCGGATTTTTCAGCCGCTTTGATTTCACTGTTTTTCGTTGAAACAAAGAGTGAAGCCAGTTTAGCCGAATGTGATTTGATGAAGTAATCTGTAAGCTCTCGTATGGTCTGATACTCAAAAAAGAGCGTTTTAGGCAACGAACCAAATGTTTTCTCCAGTTGATTGGTCAGGTTCATGGCCAGAATAGAGTCGATACCATATTTCTCCAAAGGAGCATGCGGGTCGATCTTGTGTGCAGGGAGCTTAAATAACTCTGAGAGCTGCTTTTTGATGTAGTCCTGGGTTTTCTCCTCAAGGCTTCCGGCATCCATTTCAACCACCGGCTCATTCCCTTCGGTATCAGCAGGGCCGGCAGGCGTATTGATGATCTTTTCAGCAAAAAGGGCCTGGTGCAGTTGTTGCAAATCTCCTTCCATTACCAGCAGTTGGCTCTGAGACAATTCCAGACTCCTGTAGAAGGTACTCAGGCCAGTTTCTGTACGCATGGGACTCATGCCCGTGCTCTGACGAAGAATTTCCTCTTTTGAGGCATCTATCTTCATGCCTCCATCCTGCCATAGCGGCCAGTTGATGGATATGGTTCTGCCTGTTCGCTTCCCGGCATCTGCTAAGTGATTGCGATAAGCGGCAAAATGGTCCATGAAGCTGTTGGCAGTAGCGTAGTCGGCCTGACCGCTATTGCCTGTCATGGAAGATATGGATGAGAACAGAACCATGAAGTCCAGATCAATATCTTTGGTGGCTTCATCCAAGTTATAGGCGCCGGTAACTTTTGGGGCAAGTACCTCACCAAATTCTTTGGAGGTTTTCTTTAGTATGAAGTTATCGGCCACCATTCCGGCGCTGTGGATGATGCCGTGAAGTTGTCCGTGTGCTTTCTTAAGGGCAGCAATGGTTTGCTTTACTGCTTTCAGGTCAGTAAAATCCAACTGCTGATAGGTGACCTGACCTTCGGCGGCTCCAAATTCTTTGATTCCGGCTTGTCTCTCCTGCGTTAATGCTGATCTGCCGGTTAATATAATTTTAGCATTTTGGGTCTGTTGCAGGATCTCTCTGACAAATATTTTACCCAGACCTCCCAAGCCGGCAGTAATCAGGTATACGCCGTTGTCCTTAAAGGCTATTCTCGATGCTTTGTGGGCTATTTCCTCCCAACCCAGAACGTTGCGCGTGTCTTCTTCATATTTGACGATGGCATCCTTTGGTCTGCCGGCGCTTTCTTTCAATTGCACTGCCAACGCTTCTGCCTCCACCGTGGGAGAGGTAAGGATAACCTGTCCGATCAATTGAGGATTTTCCAACGCTGCTGTTTTCAATAAACCGGAAAGTCCTGAAAAAATGACTTTATCCTGTTCATTGGTGGCAACTACCTGAATAAGTACTTTCTCAGCAGGTTTATCTGCTAATATTGTCTTTACCTGCTCAAAGCAGGCCAGTGCATATTCATTGAATCGCTCAGCAATATTTTTGGTCTGCTTCGCCTCCAGATGCACAACTTTGGTTTGTGTTAGTATGTCCTCCAGTTGCTTTTCCTTCACTTCCGGCATCTCACACATGAGAACGTATCGATGTGAATAGTTTACTCCTGCATCGTCTGATGCACTAACCTCTGTGGTATGCCAGGCAGGAGCCGCAAGTATGGAGCCTTTTCCTTTTCTGGGTTCACCGGCTACCGCAATGTCTGTGTGAAGTATGCGGGAAGAAAATCCTCTCATCTGCACGGCTACGGTACCGTCTTTATAGCAAAGGTCTATATCCAGCTTGATGACTTTGTCATTGGGCTTGTTTCCTTCGGCATATCTCACCCAGGCAAACATCTCTGATTTACAAGCCTCGTAGATCTTCAGCGACTCGAGTGCAAAAGGTAACGAGGGTTGATCAGGTATTTGATCGAGGCCACCAAATAAGCCTATGGATGCCTGCAAAGCGCTGTCCATCATGCCTGGGTGGAGTACAAAATCTTCTGTGCCGGAGCTGTTCAGTCCGGGGAGGTTCAATTTCACCAGCAATTGGCCGCTGCCCTGGTAAATTGTTTTTATTGCCTGATGGGTAGGGCCATAATTTAACCCCAGCTTAGAATAGGCAGTATAAACGGGTCCTGATTCCAGTTTACCGGACTGCATTTGCGTTTTGAGCTTGTCGAGATCAAGCTTAACCGCAGCGGGTTTGTTGATCAAAATGGCCTGTCCCTGGCAATGGATCGTTTCGTTGATATCCCCGTTTTCAACCACCTCAGTGCTGTAGACTTCATATTGTATCTGGCCGTTGTCTATTTCTTTTTCGTCTGCAAACAGTGCGATGGTGACTTCTTTTGCCGCTCCGACGATCACGGGTTGCGCCCAGATGATATTGCGCAGTTCTATGGCTAATCCTTGTTGGGCAGGCATGGCTTTTTTGAAGGCAGTTCTGGCCATTTCGAGGTAGGCTACTCCGGGTAGTACCTTTTGTCCTTTGACTTCGTGGTCTTTCAGGAAAAATTCATTACCGGTAAAGGTAGATGTGAAGCTTTGCTGGCTTAGGTCTGAGGTATTGGTGTGCAGCAAAGGGTGTATGACCGCAGGTTTGCCATTGGAGGCTGACCGGTGGCTGAATTGCCTGATCAGGTCCAGTGCATTGGCTTTTGATAGTCTCTTGCTCTTCAACTCTAAAACTACATATTCTATGAAATCAATCATTTCGGTACTATCTATGAGGTTGTTGGTTAGTTAATCGTTGCTTTATTTCTGGTCTGCGCGTTGGCGCTCTTGCCAGAGGTTGCTTGTGTGTGCCAAAAAGGATCGCTTTCTATGGTTAGGCTTTCCTATGGCACATTTTCTTGCCGTTTTTGTACCCTGGGCTTTGCTACGCTGTCGCTGAAGCTTTAGCGTTGGCGTGCCCAGGGCTATTAGATTTGACCCTTACAGGGTCGGGATTATGGCTAAGGTATCTCCCTAAAAGTTCATTCACTTTACATAAAAGTCTTTTCAGAGAGTGTTTCGCCTACTTCGCAGGTGGATAGAAGGTCTTCGCGTTCTACGGTTTTGGCAAAATACATGACGGCCAGTTTGTCGGGCTTTGCCCGGAATACTACGGCGGAGTCCAGTGGGAAAGCTTGTTTGGCGTCGTATAATGGCAGGTGTAGTACCTGCTCGCAACCTTCCAGATCATGGCTTTCCTGGAAATCGCTCCAGCTACTGATCAGGCTGACTTTGCAGCGCAGGGCTTCCCCGAATTTGGGAAGGGGCCTGGACGCGGCTGGTACCGGCAATCCGGCCTGAAAAGCTTTTCTGATCCCTACCGGGTTGTGGCTGGTGTCATTGTCAAACAGCAGGCCACCGGCGTAGTTTCCGGCATCGTTACGACTAATGTCTTTTACCCAGCTTCGCAGGTTAACAGCCATAATGCAAATGCGGGAGTCGGTCACTTTGGCAAAGCTTGAGCTAATAATGTCGTTGGTAGAGATGTACTCAACTCCTGAATGTCCGTTCACCTGGTTTTTGGCAGAGGTGATCCTGTCAGGCTCTACATAAAAACCATAGCATTTTGTCTTTTTTCCAAAGAGGGCACCTTTTATCATGTTCATCACAAAGGGTGCGGAATGGAAAAATTTAAAGGACTTCTGCCCTACCACATCGGTAACTTTATTGGCGGCATCTTGTTTACGTTTTACTTCCAGTTGCTCTACAGGCTCGCTGGTAAATAGCTGGTTAAAGATCCTGTAATAAGTATAGCCGTCGGAAACCATGTGTGAAATAGAGAAAATAAGTGCAAATCCATTTTCAGTATGGATATCGGGCACTATGGTAAGGCGGCTGATGACGCCGGGCTTATTGATAAGCTGACCGCCTTTTTCAATGATGGCAGATTTGGCCTGTTTGAACAATTCTTCATAACCCATTTCCGAACCAATCTTAATGGTCGCAGGGTGTGGGTGAAGGATCTGATGGATATGCTCGTCTGATAACGTGCCTGACGGATAGGCAAGCTGTACATTTTTATGTTTTTTGTTCTTGATCAACCTTCCAGCCAACCAGGGATTAACCTTTACGATTTCCTTCAGCCGGGCACGGATGGTATCTGTTGCCTTGCCTTTGTCTCCTTTGTAAAATGTTATAGTGGTTATTCCGTTTTCGCCTTTAATGAACATGGATGATTCTTCATCCAGCAAGGGTATGATGGTTTCGCTATTACTTTGCATAGTTGGTTTATCTTAAGGTATTTTATTTAGTGTATGCTATGTTTTTTAATAAACTGACAGCCTCGTCGGTTTCAATGGACTCACTTTCGATCTGGTTGATGAGGTCTTCTATGACCTCGAAATTATCACTTCCGGAAGCTGGCTTGCTTTCAACGATCTGCCTTGAAGTTGTCTTCTTGACCCAATACCGCTCTTTGGCAAACGGATATTTGGGAAGGCTGATGCGCTGAGGTTTCTCCTCACCATAGAGTTTGTTCCAGTCCAGCTCCAGGCCTTTCACCCATAGCTCCAGCAGTTTGGAGAGCTTTTTATGGGTTATCCACTTTTCAATGGTCTCTTGCAGGTCAGCATCCACATTGAATATGGAGACGGATGTATCATTATGTTTTACCTCTCCCTGATAGATACCTTCGATCCCTTTTTCCGCTTTGCGATAAGCCTGTAGTTTGTCTTTCAGTTCTTCAACAGAACCCACGATCAGTCCTAAACGCACTTCCATAGCTTCGCGGGTAACCTGTAACGAATAGGCCAGTGCCAGAAGGTCAATGTCCTGCTTTTTGGTACTGATGAAATCCAGCAGGTCGCCTGCTTTTTGGTGCAGTTGTTCATCAGACTTGGCCGACAGAGTTATGATGACCTGACTACCATCTCCGGGATGGGTAGCCACAACAGGTTGAACAGGTTGTTGCGGCACATATTCCTCTACTACCACATGGGCATTGGTACCACTACGGCCAAAGGAGCTTATTCCTCCCATACGTGGCCTGTCATCTGCTCTGTCCCATTTTTTTGTGGTCTTGTTGATATAGAACGGGCTGTCTTTCCAGGAGATATAGTCGTTCTCATCTTCGCAGTTGATAGTGGCAGGTATTTTATTATGCTGCAAACCTTTAAGCATGCTCACTACACTCACCAGGCCGGAAGCGGCCATGGTATGTCCAAGATTGCTTTTGCAACTGGTTATGGCACATTTCCCTGGCCGCGCCTGCCCGTTGCTGAGCTTTTTGAAGGCATCATTCAGGGCATTGATCTCAATAGGGTCTCCCAGTTTTGTGCCTGTACCGTGGGCTACTATATGGGAGATATCCTGCGGGTTGATGTTGTGATTGGTGTAAACGCGTTTGATCAGTTCTTCCTGACTCTTCCCGTTTGGAGCGGTTACACCATTGGTCTTACCGTCGAAATTGATACCACTGGCTTTGATAGTGCCATAAATGGGGTTTCCATCCTCAATAGCTGCTGATAAAGGTTTAAGCATCAGCACCACCACGGCCTCGCTGGCTCCTATTCCATTGGCCTTTTTAGCAAAGCTAAAGCATTGTCCGTCTTGCGAGAGCATGCCTGCCTGGCTCATCTTTTCGTAGAATTTCGGCGACAGGATCAGGGATGAAATACCTGCTACCAGAGCAGACTCGCATTCCCCGTTGCGCAGGCTGGTCACCGCCTGATGCAGGGCGACCAACCCGGACGAACATGCCGTGTTGGTGGCAATAGTAGGGCCGTGCAAATCCAGGAAGTATGATAACCTGGACGATATCATGGCATTGCCACTGTTGCCTACGCCCTGCTCATCGGCAATGAGTGCATCGTACTGGCTTTCCTCCATACCCACGAATACTCCAACCGGGGTTCCCCGTAGTGATGATGGGTTTATTTGTGCATCTTCTATAGCCTTGTAAGCTTCCATTAAAAGCATTCTTTGGCCGGGGTCCGTTGCTTCTGCTTCCCTTGGTGTAATCTCAAAAAACAGCGGATCGAACTCGTCAATGTTATTGATGAAGCCACCTTTATTGGTGCTAATCTTATTACCGGAATGGCCCGGAGCGGTGAAGTAATCGCGCCAGTCCCATCGCGACAAGGGGATTTCACTGATCCCACTCTCCCCTTTTTCCAGCAATGACCACAACTGGTCTACCGTATCTGCTTTAGGGAAGCGACCGGACATACCGACAATTGCGATTGGCTCCTGCTCCAATCTGGCAGCGTATGAACGCCCGTTGGCCGAAGGTTGCAGGAAGCGCTTCCTCTGTGAGGTCCTGTTCAATACCGGGCGGCTCAACGGTGCTTGTTTTTGGGAATCGCTGACTTCACTTTGAGGTTTGCGATAGAACTCCTGCATGTGTATCTGATGTTCGTCCACAAAATAACTGCTTAGTTTTTCTATGGTCGCATAGTTGTAAAACAGGGCGGGAGTTATTTCAAGTGAAAAATGCTCCTTTAACTGCTTTGCAAATGTGGTTAAGCTGATAGAGTCAAAACCATAGTCTGCCAGGTTGGTGACTCCATCCAGTTTGGCCGCAGGTATTTTCAGGCTTGCAGAGACGAGTCTGGTCAGGTCCGCATAAATACATTCCTTTATAGACAAGTCCTGGTATTGAACTTTCCAGCCCTTACCCATGTGTGAAGGCAGATTTTCTGCTTTTGCAGTAGTTGTAGCCGATGATTTTTGCGGATCAGCTTCATATATGCGGTGCAGGAATTGCTCCAGACGGCTTGGTTTACCTTTCAATACCAGTGTCTGTGTCTCTCCTGCCCTGATGATGTCATGCCATATCTCAAGGCCTTCAGCCGTTTCCAGTACATCCTGCCCGCTGCTTTTCAAGTAGAAGGCTGCCTGTTCGGCATCGCCTTTGCCCATACCTCCATCTTTCCAGAATGGCCAGTTGATCACAACGGTTTTACCTTTAGCCTGTTCGTTTTGCTGGCGGTGTTGTGCATACGCCATCTGGAACCGGTTCGCGATCGCATAATCACATGAGCCAAAATCACCCAGTAAAGCTGCCGATGATGAAAAATAGCAGACAAAGCTCAACGGGTGCTGTCGAAGTGCACCATCGATTAAAATGGTGCCTGTGGATTTAGGTTGCAGCACCTCGTTGATGCTTTTTGTCGTTTTTTCATGGAACATCTGCGTGCCTTCCACGCCTGCCGCATGGATAACCCCGGACAGGTCAAAAGGAAGGTTTTTTTCCCAGGCCGCCAGTGCTTTTTCATCACTGATATCTACGGCATTGTAGTGTACTTCTTTGGCTCCTGCCTTTTTAAGTTCTTCTATTTGCTCTTCTATGCCGGAAGTAAGCGGGCTTCTGCCCATCAATATAAGTTTTGCCTGGTATTCTTTGGCCAGGTATTGTGCAAAGCTATAACCAAGTTTGCCGCTGCCACCGGTGATGAGATAACCACCATGCTTTTTCAATACCGGCTGTTGATCTTTAATCGTGCGCTGCGTTGGTTTTATTGATAATGCCAGTCTGCTTTGGCCTTTATACCAGGTAATGCCCGGATGGTGTATAGCGTCTATTAGCTGTTGTGCCGTAAATGTCAGTGAATCAGTGTAAAGCAAGGATACTTTCACATGAGGAAGTATGAGCTTTAACGACCGCTCAAAACCGATCCAGGAGTAATCCCAACAGCTATCGGCAATCGAAGGGTCATAATGACCTGTTAAAATAACTTTAACGGGCTGGTTAAATATTTTAATGGCTTTGAAAAGGCTGAACAACGCGTGTATGCCAGCTTCTTTTTGGCCCTTAGCCCAGGTATAAACCAATGAGATTGGTGTGTTGGATTTATCATTTACTTCATTTAACACTTTCTGAATGTCGCTGGTATGATTGAACCGACATTCGTAAGTATTGCCGCCTACCTGGCCAAACTTCTTACCCTGCCGGACGAAAACAGCGCTTGCCCATAGGACTGCATCATCGCCAGTGGTCAATTGCTTTTGGAGTACTTCGTCCGCAAAAATGATTACCTGCCTGTTTTCAGGTTGCACTCCATTGGATACCAACGGCTTATCTTCCCAATGCTCTGTAAAAAACAATGGCTGCGAGGCTTCCTCCGTCTGGCTTTGGATGGCCTTGCCGGTCTCTGCTATCTTTACCTGAGCTACATCTGCTGCAAAATCCTGTAATGTAAGCCCTCTCAATTCAGCACAAACATTCCCTTCCTGATCCATCAGGTCTATATCAAGCTTAGCGGCAGATCCATGCCCCTGAGTACGCACCCAAACGGTCATTTCACCGGTGCAGGTCGATACCATGCGTAAGGTATCCAGCGTGGCCGGGAACAGGGGTTGCTCTACCCCTCCTTTATCGGCTACCAGGCTGATACACGCCTGTAAAACACCCTCTATGATTGCCGGGTGAAGCATAAACTTATCCTGATTGTTTTCACCGGAGGGTGGTAAGCTTAGCTCTGCCAATAACTGGTCTTCGCCCGGATAGATGGCGGTGATGGCCTGATAGCCCCGGCCATAGGCAAAGCCCATGTCAAACAGTCCTGTATAGATGTCTTTAGGACTAGCTGCAGCCTGACTCATTTGTCCTTTCAGGTTTGCCAGATCCAGCCTTGCGTTTTCAGCTTGATAGCTGTATCTCGCCTGAGCCTGAAAGTATGTTATTTCCTCTCCGTTCTCCTCACTGTACAGCTCAATATCTATCAGCTCTTCCCTGCTGCCTTTCATGTCAGTAGCAAACAGGGCTACGCCAACTTCCTTGCTGTCAGCAACCACAATGGGCCGGTTCCATGAAATATTGTTCAGTTCAGTAACTGCTGATTGGTCCGCAGGGGAATCGGCCAGCAATACTGCGGCACGGGCCATTTCCAGATAAGCCATAGCCGGGACGACCTTATGGCCGCTTACCTGATTTTCACTGACCAAAGTTTCCTCACGGGTGAATGTAGTGCTATAACTTTGCTGGTGCAGGTCTGAGGTATTTCTATGCAATAAAGGATGGAGCATCCCGGCAACCTTACCTGTGGCGCTGATTTGCTTTTCATCAGTCTCTTCAATCCAGTAACGCTCTTTGGCAAATGGATATAGCGGCAGGCTTATGCGTTTAGGCTTTACCTCGCCATATAACTTGTGCCAATCCAGGTCCAGTCCTTTTACCCATAGCTCCATGAGTTTGGACAATTTCTTTTGCCCGATATATCTTCCTATGATGGTCTCTTTCATATCAGCATCGTTGCTGATGATGCTGATCCCTTCTTTGCTTCTTTTCACATGTCCCTGACCGGTGCCTTCAAGGTCATCTTCGTTGTCTAGCCATGCCTGTAGTCTCTCAGCCAACTGACCGGCATTAGCGGCCATCAGCCCTAAACGATGATCCATGGCTTCTCTACCCACTTGCAGGGTATATGCCAAGGCTGTCATATCAACGGTTTCAGGTGCTTTGCCTATATATTCAAGCAGGTCAATGGCTTTCTGCCTGAGTTGCTCTTCCGATTTTGCTGACAGCGGGATCATCAATTCCGAGTTTTGCGTGACCACCTGTACGGGCCTTGTCGTTGTAGTTTGAGGAATGTACTCACCCATCACGATGTGAGCATTGGTACCGCTAAAGCCAAAGGCACTGATGGCAGCCTGACGGCGTTCGGTACTTTTAACACTCCAGTCTTTCAATTGCGTATTAACATAGAAAGGACTGTCTTTCAGGCTGATATGTTCATTCAGTTGAGTGTAGTTGATGGTTGGTGGCAATTGCCTGTGCTTCATCGCCATCAAAACCTTGATGGTACCGGCTACACCGGCCGCGGTCAGGCAGTGGCCTATGTTGCTTTTCACTGAGCCCAGGGCGCAGTATTCCTGTTCCTGCGTATATTTTTTGAATGACCTTCTCAGTCCTTCCACTTCTATCGGGTCTCCCAGCTTGGTACCTGTACCGTGGGCCTCGATCAGTTGAATACTGGTCGGGTCGATGTTGAACTGGTCATAAACCTGCTGCTCCAGTAACGTTTGTGACTCCGTATTGGGTGCTGTGATACCATTGGTTTTACCATCCTGGTTCACGCCCCATCCGTGGATCACGCCGAGAATATTATCATCATCCCTTTCAGCATCTTCAAGCCGCTTCAGCATTACAGCGCCCACGCCTTCGCCCGGCACAAAGCCATTGGCCCGCTGATCGAAGGTATAGCACCTGCCATCAGGTGAGAGCATGCCTGACTGAGAACTCATGATGTGCATGGACGGGGTAGCCATCACGTAAACGCCACCGGCCAGTGCTACATTGCTGCTGCCTGAGATCAGGCTGTCGCAGGCATTGGCTATGGCCACCAGGGATGAAGAGCATGCTGTATCAATAGAGATACAAGGCCCCTGAAGGTTCAGGAAGTATGAAATGCGTGCCGCCAAAATAGAGCTGGCTGCACCTGTGAAACCCTGAGCGCTTAGCTGATGCTGTTTAGACTGTTGCAGGTAATCTCCTGCCGCACAGCCCACAAATACGCCGCACTTGCTGCCGGACAACGCCTGCGGATCATACCCGGCGTTTTCTATAGTATGCCAGCAGGCCTGTAAGAACAGTCTCTGCTGTGGGTCCATACTTTCTGCTTCGGACGGTGAGATGTTGAAAAAGAGCGGATCAAAGAGATCAAACTCTTCCAGCGCTCCCATCCACTTGCTGTAAGATTTCCCGGGAACCGCTTCTCCTTCCTGGAAGAAGCCTTCCATACTCCAGCGCTTCGGTGAAATCTCGCTGATACAGTTCTTGCCTTCAGCAATATTCTGCCAGAAGGTTTCTATATTTTTGGCTTCAGGGAACTGACCGGCCATACCAATAACCGCAATAGGCTGCGACTGGTAAGCAGACTTGGTAGTCTGGCTTGTTCTCAATGCCGATTTGTTGCGCCATGAAGTGAGTTTCTTCCTTATCACAGGCATTGAAGGCACTTGCTTTGGAGCCTCTGCCGGGGTGTTGACCGGAACAGCAGTTGCTGTAGGAGCAACAGGTGTAGCAACAAGCGTACCTTGCTTTTCTGCCTCTTCTTTAACGTGCTCACTGAGTTTGGCAATCGTGGAATGGCTGTAAACAATGGTAGCTTGAAGCGAAGTGCCATACTTGTCGTTGATCTTACGAATGAACGTAACCCCTACAATAGAGTCTAATCCGAGATCGACGAACTGGCTGTTTTCATCTATTTCATCAACTTCCAGATGAAGCTCCTTCGCCAACAGCTTTTTAAGTGTCGATATAATTCCCGGCAGCACATCTGAAACGGAAGGCGTGTTGGTAACCGGTTGAATATCCTGCGGAGCTTGTACCGGAGCCGTCTCCTGAGCCTCCTGAGCAACCGGCGGGCTCAGAATGGCCCCCAGCTTTTCTGCTTCCTCTTTTACATGTCCGGCAAGTTTTGCCAGTGTGGAGTAGCTGTAAACCACAGTTGCCTGGAGTGAGGTGCCATACTTGTCGTTGATCTTACGAATGAACGTAACCCCTACAATAGAGTCTAATCCGAGATCGACGAACTGGCTGTTTTCATCTATTTCATCAACTTCCAGATGCAGTTCTTTGGCCAGCAGCTTTTTAAGGCTGGATATGATCCCCGGCAGCGCATCCTGATTGTGTGATGTAGTCTGCGGCTCAGGGATCACAGCATTTTCCTTAGCGGGCACGGCCTGCACGGGCGCTGTTCTTTCTGCACTATAGAAGTTGCTTTCTATTTGTTTCAGGGTATCTTCCTGACCAACAAATGTTTTTTCATGCATAGCCAGCTCACGGCTGTAGGTTTCTTCCAGCAGGGCCTTAAGATGCCTGGTGAGTTGAAGTTTTACAGCGACCAAACCACTTCTCGGGTTTTGTGCTATTTGTTTAGCCAGTGTCAATGCCGCTTCATGGATATCTTTTCTCGATAGCACGGGCAGGGTCAGTCCTTTACGCTTTAGATCGTGTCCTGAATATTCATTGGCCGTGAGCAAAGTGTCTCTGGAGAGATCATACCCTGTTTTATCCGGAAAGATCAGTGTAGCCGCTGCTCCGGGCGTGAACCCGTAGTTCATGTAAGGGCTTACGTAGTGGCTCTCTTCGCTCAATAACATGAAATCTGCAAACATTCCCATGGACCACCCTGCACCAATGGCATGACCCTGCATGGCTGCAATTACGGGAACTCTACATGCCATAGCCAACTGGAATATGGTGGTATCAGTAAATTTGGCTTTGCCTTCCTGAATGGCAAGCAGGCTTTCCTTGGTACCTCCGGAAGCAAAATAGCTATCATACCCGGTGAATACAACAGCTTTGTAGTCCTCCGACTGATCAATATGAGCAAAGACCTCCTTCATGCCTTCAATAAATGCTTCGGAGAACATGTTTTTGGCTTCTCTGTCTTCCATTTTCACCTCTACAACACCTTCCGGGTGAACGGTAGCTTTGATCACCTCCGATTTGAGATCAAGGGCGAAAGGCGACTCAGGCAATGCTTTTGAGGTTTTCTCTTCGACATCAGGCCACTCGGGGAGCTGGCTGATCTCTTTAGCCAGTGCAGCGGCTCTCTCCTTTTTCCAGGTGGTTACCGATGCCCATGAAAGTCTGGCCCATGTTCCGGCCAGGGCTGAGGCTCTGGTCAGTACTTCTTCTGTTTTGGATATGGCCACGGCGCCGGATAGCTGCATTAACTCTGCTCCTGAATAGGTCTTGCCAGCAAATAATAACTCCTTGCAGGCATAGTTTCCTAAACGGTTTGCAAAAATCAATGCAGCCTGCTTAGCCAACTTGGGTATTTGTAAAATATTTTCCAGTGAATAAGCTCCTTCTTCGCTGTAAACACAGGCATCGCAAGACTGAGCGATCAGCCAGGCCAGGCCTTTTGCTTCGGATCCCACGGCTGCAATTACCGGCACAGGGGCTTCTATCAACAGCTTTTGAATAGCCAATACATCTTCTGCCACATTTGTTTTACCTGATGCTGTGAGGTATCCGGGATCTTCACTGGCAAGTAGTATGGCCTTGTAGTATGCACCTTTTTTGACCTGGGTGAAGATTTCTTCCAGGCCTGATGCGATGTCTTTCAGTTTATCTTTTTTCCTGCTTTTCTTTATGCGGATGGTCAGCACATGCTCCGCACTGTCTACCAGCTTCAATAATTTAGATGTAGAAGTAAGCTTATGCTTTTTGGTAATCTTTCCTTCTCCTCCAACAGTCTCCACTGTGGTCAGTTGTTCCACCAGAGCCTGTATGTGACGTCCCAGGTGCTGCTTGAGCAGGCTCAGGGCGGTTTGTGATTTGGCAATAAGGCCTGAGGCCAGTTCCATAGCATATGCCTCCACCTGATCGGTAGGCAATACCGGGCAGCTCCATCCTTTGGCTTTCAGTTCCTTTCCGGTCGAAACGGTGGATTGATACAGGAAGTCGCTGGCAAGGGCTTCTCCAAATCTTTCTTTGAATAAAATCTCTTCATGTGCTGTCGGGAACAGGCCTTCTTCATGGTCGGTGTAAGAGTATTTGCTCTCCTGACTGCACACCATGAAATCGCACAAAGCTCCTACCAGGAAGCCTGCGCCGGTAGCGCCTCCCTGCATAACCGCAATTACGGGGTAAGGGAATGAGGCTATGGCCTGATATAGTTTTTGGCTGATGGCATCATTGTATTCTTCCCTCCCTCCATGCAGGAAAACGGCGCTGGTACCTCTCAACATCAACACTTTGGCTGATGAAATCTTTTTCACGAAATCGACGGCTTTCAAAACTTGCTCTACGAGATCGTGAGAGAGGGTATTGTAATTTGTGAGCGCATCTATGTCAATGGAATACAGGCCATTGCCATGATCAAACAGCTTCACAAAATTAGCTGTGGTGGCCTTACCATTTTGTTGCTGCCGGGAGGCTGATGTGGTAGCTGCCAGGGTCACTGACCCTTTGCCCGGTACAGGTTGGTTGATATCTTTTGCGCTGATTGCCTGAGGCTTTACCAGGGAAACATTGGTTGGTTTCTCCAATACCACCTGTGCAAACTTTTGAAATACCGGCTCACCGGATGAAGCTTTGCCCGCCAGTGGAGTGATTTGGATCTGCTTCGGTGCAGTTTGTACCGGCTCTGGTGCAGATGTTGAAGCTTTTGCAACCATTTGTTTTTCAACAGGTTGCTGCTGTTCGACGCTAACCGGTGTTACAACCTCCTCCTGATAACGGACTCCAAGCATTTGTACGCAGATATTTCCCTGTGCATCGCAAAGGTCAATATCGGCCTTTGCGCTATCCTCTGCATAGCGAACCCAGGCAAACATCTCTCCGGTACAATGGCCAATAACCCGCAATGTATCTATACTGCCTGGCAGTAAGGCACCGGATGATGGCTTATTAAAATCTGTCATTAAAGCCATACCGGCTTGTAATGCACCCTCTACGAATGCCGGGTGAAGCTGAAAATCCTTTTGAGTTTCTTCAAGGTCATCGGGCAGGCTGAGGCTTGCCAGTAGTTGTCCATTGCCCTGCTCAATAACGGCTATGCTCTGATATGTGGGAGAATAGGCCAGTCCCATGCTGCCAAATGCTGCATAAACATCGGCTGATGCCCGCTGTGCGCCATTGAGTTGTCTTCTGAGTTGGGTGATATCCAGCTTCGAAGGTGCAGCTTCCCTGCTGATAACGGCCTGTCCCTGACAATAAACGATGTCTTCTTTGGCTTCGGGGCTGTATATTTCAAAGTTTACGGTCTCCTGACCTTGAGCCAGTAACGCAATGTTCAAAGGTTTACCTTCTTCAACACCGGCAGCGCCTGCCCATACGGTATTGTGCAGCTCCAGGATGTGCAGTTCCTCTTGGTCCGGCATGGCCTGACTAATGGCTACTCTCGCCATTTCGAGATAGGCTGCTTCCGGAAGTACCTGCTGACCGGTTATAAAAAACTCATCACCAGTGAATGTTGAGCTATAGGCCTGCTCGTTCAGGTTAGAAATATTTCTATGCAATAATGGGTGCAGTGCTACAGCAGCCAACCGGTTGGGCGCCTGAACTGTGGCGTTGATGTCTTTCCAATAACGCTCTCTGGCAAACGGATAGACCGGCAGACTGACCAGTTTAGGTTTTGCATTGCTGTAAAGCATGTTCCAGTCTACCTCAGTGCCTTTAACCCAGGCTTCCATGAGTTGAGGCCATTGTTTGCCTGCAATCCACTCATCAACCTTTTGTTGCATGCCGGCATCATAGGCAGCATCTCGTTTCACCTGTCCCTTGTACAGGCCATCCACGGACTTATCATCGACGTAAGCCTGTAGCTTCTCTTCGAGCTGACTGATCGAAGTCACTACGAACGCCAGACGTTGGTCCATGGCTTCTCTGCCTGTCTGGAGGGTGTAGGCTATTGAAGGCAGGTTTTGCGGTGCTGAGGTACGAATGAACTTCAGCAGGTCCTGTGCCTTTTGTTTCAATTGTCCGGCCGTTCTGGCCGACACCGGAATGATGATGTCTTTGGTCGCTCCATTCAGGGATACAGGTCTTTCAGCTTCGGTGTATTCCTGAATGATGATATGGGCATTTGCCCCGCCTGCTCCAAAAGATGAAATGCCTGCGATACGCGGTAACGCTTTGCCATCAACTACAGGCTGCTCCCAGTCTTTCAAGGTTTGGTTGACAATGAATGGCGTTTTATCAAAGTCAATGTGCGGGTTCAAACGGGTTGAATGCAGTGAAGGCACGATTTTACGGTGCTTCATCTGCAATAATATCTTGGTAAGTCCTGCTATACCTGCTGCGGATTCGCAGTGGCCTATGTTGGACTTGGCAGAGCCTAGCTGACAATAGGCGGTGTCCTCGTTCTCCTGATGAAAGGCTTTGGTCAGCGCTGATATTTCAATCGGGTCTCCCAGTTTTGTGCCTGTGCCGTGTGCTTCTATATAGCTGATGTGGCGTGGATTAACGCCTGCTTCTGCCAGGGCATGGCTGATCACATCGGCCTGGGCTTTAGGGTTGGGCACACTGTATCCGTTGGTCTTTCCACCATGGTTTAGTGAGCTTCCTCTGATGATCGCGTAAATGTGGTTGCCGTCCTTTTTGGCTTCCGACAATCTTTTCAATACTACTGCTCCCACACCTTCGCCGGGTATGTAGCCGTCGCCTCCTTCGCCAAAGCTCTGGCAGTGACCATCGCTGGAAATAAACTGCCCTGTACTGAGCATCAGGTACTTGCTGGGGTGTACGCTCACGTTAACCCCTCCGGCAATGGCCAGATCGGTCAGGCCTGCTTTCAGGTCCTGGCAGGCAAGGTGGATGGCAGTTAATGAGGACGAACACATGGTATCCAGGGTGATGCTCGGCCCGTGAAGGTTCAATACATAGGATACACGGTTAGCAATACTGGCCAGACTGCCTGACAGGTTATATTCTCCGTACATCACCCCTGCATAAACACCCACCTGACCTGCCAGTCCTTTGTTGTGAGGGATTTGCAAGCTGGAACGGGTATATCCGGCATCTTCAACAGCCATATAGGCGTGCTGTAAAAACAGGCGCTCCTGAGGGTCTATGGCTGCGGCTTCCCGGGGTGCAATGTTGAAAAACCGGGGATCAAATTCGTCTACCCCTTCAATGAAGCCTCCCCATTTGCTGTAGTGGTGTCCGCTTTTTGTGCGGTCTTCGCTATAGTATTTGCGCCAGTCCCAGCGCTCTTTGGGCACTTCTATGATACAATCTTTGCCATCGCGCAGGTTGTCCCAGAAGGCCTCGATGTTGGCTGCTTCCGGATAGCGACCGCTCAGCCCCACGATAGCAATAGGGTCGTCATTAACAGGGCGCACGGACTTTGCCTGATCTGCAAATGGACGTGGACGGGTGAAACGCTTTCCTGATGTCAGCTTTTGAGGCATCTGCTTTTCGGGCTGCGACCTGGCTTCAACCGGTTTTTCTGCGTTATCCGTAGCCGTATTGAATATGGCTGCCAACTGCGCCGCATGAGATTTCACAAAATACGCTGTAAGCTCTCTGATAGTTTGATATTCAAAGAATAATGTTTTGGACAGTGAGCCAAAGGTCTTCTCCAACTGGCCGGTAAATTTCATGGCCAGTATGGAATCAATACCGTAATTCTCAAGCGGTGCCTGAGGGTCAATTTTATGGGATGCCAGCTTGAGCAATGAAGAGAATTCCTGACACAGATATTGTTCGGTCTGTTCAAAAAGATCGCCTGTATTTGTTGTCAACTGAGTTGTTGCCGAGTGCTTTACCACGTTCGAACTGGCTTCTTTATCTCCATTGAGTTGTTGTGGCATCCTGCCTCTGGCAACCAACACCTGATCCTGACCTAACTCAAGGCTGCAATAAAATGCATGCATGCCGGCGCTGGTCTCCAGGGGCTGTACATCCATAGTTTCTTTCAGTATTTCCTGGTTGGCCTTATCGATCTGCATGCCTCCCTCCTGCCAAAGCGGCCAGTTGATAGAGAGGGTGTGCCCTTGTCGCTGTCCGGCATTTACCAGTTGGTTACGATATACGGCAAACTGGTCCATAAAGCCATTGGCCGCAGCGTAGTCGGCCTGCCCTACATTGCCCAGCAATGAGGCAACGGAAGAGAACAGTACCATAAAATCAAGATCAAGGTCTTTGCTGGCTTCATCGAGATTGAAGGTTCCGGCTACTTTAGGGGCAAGCACTTTGCTGAATTCTTCGCCGGATTTTTTAATGATAAAGTTATCAGCAGTCATGCCTGCACAGTGGATGATTCCGCTGAGAGGTTTACCTTCTCCATTAATTTTGGCTATAAGCTTATTGACCTGATCGGCGTTGTTGAGGTCGAGCTGGTGGTATTCCACTTTATTCTTTAGAGCCGGCAATGCTTCCAGTACTTTCTTCCTTTCCGCAGTCAGGGGGTTACGCCCAGTGAGGATGATCCTGGAACGGGTTGTTTGCTTCAGGATCTCTTTAGCAAATAAGATTCCCAAACCTCCCATACCTCCGGTGATCAGGTATACTCCCTGGTCTTTGAAAACAACTTTAGGGCTGATCTCACCGGCCTCCACTTCTTCGCTTTTCAGAATATGGCGGGTGCTCTGCTCATATTTTATGATCTGATCGTGAGGGGTGGACTGGTTTTCTTTCAATTGTGCAGCCAGTTGTTCCGCCTTCACCCTGGATTGGGTGATGACCACCTGTCCGGTTACTTTAGGATTTTCAAGGCCTGCTGTTTTCAACAACGCGGAAAGGCCGGCAAAAAGGGTATGCTCTGCTTCACTGCCAATAGCTAGCTGGATCAGTATTTTTCCCTGAGGTTTGCCGGAAAGCACTTGTTTGATATGCTCAAAGCAGGCCAGTGCATGGCTTTCATATTTAGCTGCGATGTTGGTTTGCGATGTAGCCTGTAAAGTCAAAACCTGACTACCGGGAAGTGCAGTCTCCAGTTCTTTACCACTAACTTCGGGCAATTCGCAAAGGATTATATGTCTTTGGGCATATTCGACCTGATCAGCAGGCGATGGCATGCCGGCTTTCCATATGGGGCTGGAAAGCTTTGTACCCGTAGCTTTGCCCTGCTCCTGTAGCTTAATCGCTTTGATCTGCTCTAATGCTTCTGTTTGCGTAAGCTTTCCCCTCGAAATATCCTGAAATATCTTTTTTAGGTTTTCTTTCATCTTTTCCTTTAAATTTTTCCCGGGAATCGGTTTTTAAACCGATTCTGTTGCTTCTTCATCAGAAGAAAGTTTTATGTTTTTGCCTCTTTGACACACATGCATGTATTGAGTGCCAAGAGATGTCAGTGACAAACGGGTGCGCCAAGACAGCCTTCTCCTTTTTCATGGCTTGAATGCGGCGCAATGTATATTTTAAACTTTATCCCGGGGCTTCACCCCGGGCTACCTATGTTTTATCCCTACGGGATACTTCTGTTAATTGCTATGTTGTTTAAACCTGAGACAAAGAGGCCATGAGCTAAACCAGCTCGATGGCTTCTTCATCTGAAAGCTCCTTATTCAGTACACTTTGAATAAGTTTCTGATAGTACGCATCATCAAACTGTGCTGTACTGTCATTTTTTTGGCTTGTTGAGCCATTGGTAGTATGTATCGGTTTATTATTGTTCTCCATTACCCGGAAGGCAAACCCCTTGATCTGCACACATACGTTGCCTTCTTCATCACAAAGGTCGATGTCCAGTTTGGTCACTCTGCCATCCGGATCGCTGTCGGGCGAGTACCTCACCCAGGCAACCATCTTTTTGGTGCAGGCTGAGATAATGCTCAATGACTCCAGTGCAAAAGGCAGCATAGGCTGCGATGGCACCTGATCCAATCCCTGGAACAGACCAATAGACGCTTGCAAAGCACTGTCCATCAGGCTCGGGTGCAGTATGTAGTCTTCCTGTTCATTTTCAACTGCTGCCGGAAGCGTAAGATCTGCCATTACCTGTCCTTCTCCTTTGTAGATAGCCTCTATTCCCTGGTGTGCCGGGCCATAGTATAGCTCCATTTGGGTAAACGCTGCGTAAATATTGCTGCGCTCCAGTTTTCCCGCTTTCATCTGCGCTCTGAGTTGCGCTATATCCAGTTTTTCGGCCTTCGCCCTATCGCTGAATATGGCCTGTCCCTGAAAATGGGTGGTTTCTTCGCCTTCCTGATCACTGAATATTTCATAGTATATCAGGTCGCCCTCCACCAGGCCGGAATCATCCAGATACAGGGCTGCATTGATTTGCTTTCTGTCGTTCACACTGAAAGGTTGAATCCAGCCAATATTGTGCAATTCCAAAACAGATGACGCGGTTGACTCAGGCATCGAACGCCGGATCGCTTCCCGGATCATCTCTAAATATGCCACTCCGGGAAGTACTTTCTGTTTGAATACCTGATGGTCTCTTAAGAAGAACTCTTCGCCGTTAAAAGTAGTGCTGTAGCACTGCCTGCTAAAGTCAGAGGTGTTGGTATGGAGTAATGGATGCAGTACTGCGGTTGTCTTACCGTTGGCAATCATGTGGGCTTCATCACTCAATTCAATCCAGTACCGCTCTTTGGCAAACGGATATACCGGCAGGCTCATACGTTTAGGTTTATTCTCACCATAAAGCTTGCTCCAATCGAGGTTGAGTCCTTTAACCCATAAATCCAGAAGTTTCGACAGTTTCTTTTGAGCGATCCAGTTTTTGATGATGGCTTCGCGCATGTCTTCATCATTGCTGATAATGCGCAGGCCTTCTTTATTTTTCTTCACCTCTCCCTGGTACATGCCGGTTATGTCCTCTTCTCCTTCCATATAGGCTCTAAGCTTTTGGGCCAACTGGTCTACGCTGCCTGCCATGAAGCCTAGCCGTTCTTCCATAGCTTCCCTGCCCACTTGCAGGGTGTAGGCCATTTCTACCAGGTCGATAGATTCACGCTCTTTTTCAATGTATTTCAGCAGGTCATAAGCTTTTTGCTTCAGTTGCTTTTCAGACCTGGCCGAAAGCGGGATCATGTGCTCATCATTCTGGGTGATGACCTGAACCGGCTTTTTCATGGTTACGGGCTGAGGAACATATTCTCCCAAAACCAAATGGGCATTGGTACCACTAAAACCAAATGAGCTGATAGCTGCCAGCCGTTGTTTGGTCTCTTTCACTTTCCAGTCTCTCAGCTCAGTGTTCACGAAGAACGGGCTGCCGTCAAGACTGATGTGTTCGTTTAATTGTTCAAAGTTTATCGTTGGTGGCAACTGTTGGTGCTTCATGGCTTGCAGCACTTTGATGAAGCCTGCTACGCCTGCTGCGGTCAGGCAGTGGCCTATGTTGCTCTTTACAGAACCTAATGCGCAGTATTCCTTTTCCTGAGTATATTTTTTAAACGACCTCTTCAATCCGTCTACCTCAATCGGATCTCCCAGCTTGGTGCCGGTACCGTGCGCCTCAACAAGTTGAATGTCATTCGGGTCGATCTTGAACTGGTCATAGACCTGCTGCTCCAAAAAGATCTGTGATTCGGTATTCGGAGCCGTAATTCCGTTGGTTTTACCATCCTGATTTACACCCCATCCCCGGATCGTGCCCAGGATATTGTCATTATCTCTTTCAGCATCTTCAAGCCTTTTGAGCATGACTACCCCTACGCCTTCACCCGGCACAAAGCCATTAGCGCGCTGATCGAAGGTATAGCATTTACCGTCCGGTGACAGCATGCCTGACTGGGATGTTTTGATGTGCATATCGGGACCACCCATCACATAAACGCCACCTGCCAGGGCGGAGTCAATGCTACCCGCTACGAGACTGTCACAGGCATTGGCTATAGCCACCAGTGAGGATGAACATGCGGTATCCATGGATATACAGGGCCCTTGCAGGTTCAGGAAGTAAGATACACGCGCTGCCAGTATGGAAGTAGAACCTCCGGTAAAGCCTTGTGCACTTAGCTGTTGCTCCCGGGATAAGTTCTGATAGTCGCCATAGGCACATCCTACATAGACTCCGCATTTGCTGCCGGAGAGTGCATGCGGATTGTAGCCTGCATTTTCTATCGCGTGCCAGCAGCTCTGTAAAAACAACCGTTGCTGCGGGTCCATGCTTTCTGCTTCAATAGGCGAAATGGTGAAGAAAAGCGGATCGAAAAGATCATATTCCTCCAATTGTCCCATCCATTTGCTGGTTGTTTTACCGGGTACGGGGTCTCCTTGCTGGTAGTATTTATGGATATCCCAACGCTCCTGAGGGATCTCGCTGATACAGTTTTTGCCTTGAGCAATATTTTGCCAGAACTCTTCTACATTTTTAGCTTCAGGGAACTGACCGGCCATTCCCACCACTGCGATGGTCTGAGACTGGTTAGCCCTTTTGGCTGTTGAGGTCGTTCTTAATGTTGCGCTATTGCGCCATGACTCCAGTTTCTTTCCGGCCAGGTTGGTGATCACTTTTCTGGCAGCCTGTGCGGCAGGAGTTTCTACCGGGGCCGGCACAGGTGTCGCCGGCTTACTGACTATCGTGCCCAGTCGTTCTCCTTCCTCTTTCACATGCCGGCTAAGCTTCGCGATGGTGGAGTAGCTGTAAACAATAGTAGCCTGTAACGGAATATTGTACTTATCACTGATCTTACGGATGAACGTTACCCCGATGATGGAGTCCAGTCCCAGGTCTACAAACTGGCTGTCTTCATCAATCTCATCCACCTGCATGTGCAGCTCTTTAGCCAGCAGCTTTTTGAGACTGTTAATGATTTCGGGAAGCACATCGCCATCAGATGTAGTACCGGTGTTTTCCTGTGGTGTTCCGACAGGCGTTTCAACCACCGCCGGAGCAACAGGCTCGCTGACCAGTGTACCCAGTTTTTCAGCTTCTTCCTTCACATGACCTGCCAGTTTGGCTATTGTAGAATAGCTATATACGATTGTGGCCTGTAATGGAATATTATATTTATCGCTGATCTTACGGATGAACGTTACGCCGATAATAGAGTCCAGCCCGAGGTCTACAAACTGACTGTCTTCATCGATCTCATCCACCTGCATGTGCAGTTCTTTAGCCAGCAGCTTTTTGAGACTGTTAATGATTTCAGGTAAGGCATCAGTGCTGTAAGCAGTACTTTGCGGGACTTGAACAGGTGCCTGCTCTACCGGCAATGCCTGCGGTTGCACCTCACCGGAAGCACTATAAAAGTTGCTTTCTATCTGGTTTAATGTATCCGTCTTGCCTACAAAGGTCTTCTCGTGCATGTCCAGTTCACTGCTCAGTGTTTCATCGAGCAGATCGTATAGATGTCTGGTCACCTGATGCTTGAAGGCTATCAGGCTGCTGCGGGAGTGTTTTGCAATCTCTTTTGCCAGCTCAAAGGCAGCGGAGAGCATTTGTTTTCTGGGCAGAACCGGTAACGATAAGCCTTTCTCTTTTAGCTCACTGCCTGAGTACTCAACGGCTGTCATTAAGGTCTCGCGGGCCAGGTCATACCCTGTTCTATCAGGGAATATCATGGTGGCCCCTGCTCCGGGAGTGAAGCCGTAGTTCATGTATGGGCTTACATAGTGGCTCTCTTCACTGAACAGGGTAAAGTCTGCAAACATACCCATAGACCATCCTGCCCCGATGCCGTGGCCCTGCATGGCCGCAATGACCGGAAGCTTACAGTTCAGTGCCAACTGGAAGATCTTGGTATCGGTGAATTTGGCCTTGCCTTCCTGAATAGCGAGTAAGCTTTCTTTGGTACCGCCTGATGCAAAGTAACTGTCGTACCCGGAGAGTACTACCACTTTATACCCAGAGGTCTTATCGATATGTTCGAAAACCTCTACCATGCCTTCGATGAATGCCGGAGAGAACATGTTCTTCGCCTCCCGGTCTTCCATCCTTACTTCTACAATACCTTCAGGATGAACCGTGGCTTTGATCACGGATGACCTGAGCTTGATGGCCGTTGCTGATTCAGGTAAGGTGTCTGAGGTTTTCTCTTCTACCTCCACCCACTCTGGTAATTGCTTTTGCGCTGTGGTTATGGCTGCTGCTCTCTCCTTCTTCCAGGAGTTTACGGCTTCCCACGGTAGTTGGGTCCACTGCTGAGCCAGTTGCTGAGCCTCCGACTGTACATCTTTCGAGACCACTGTGCCTCCTGTCTGCTGTAGCGCTGCACCGGTAAATGATTTGCCCGTAAGCAATATCTCCTTGCCAATATAGTGATTCAGTCTGTCGCTGAATATCATGGTAGCGATGCCTGCCAGCTTAGTGTCTTGCAAAAGGCCGGTTGCCGAATAGGTGCCTTCTTCCTGATAGATACAGGTATCGCATGACTGGCTGATCAGCCAACCCGCATCGGTTGCGCCTGCTGTAGCGGCGATTACCGGTACGGGCGATGCATTCAGGATGTTCAGAATTTCAATAACCTGGTCTGAATTACCTCCGGAAATATATCCGGCATCATCGCTGGTCAGTATAACGGCTTTGTAGTATTTGCCTTTCTCAATCTCACTGAAGATACCGGACAGGCCTGATGCTATATCTTTTAACTTATCTTTCTTCTTGCTTTTCGCAATAATCAGAGTCAGCACCTGCTCTCCTGCTTCTACTTTAAGTAGTTTGGTTTTGCTGGTGATTTGATGACGTGCTGCGGCTTTCTTTTCGGCTTTTAAATTTGCTACTGCCTTGAGCTTTTCAGCTTCTGCCAGTATATGCCGGCCTAAGTGCTGCTTAAGCAGGCTCAGGGAGGTGGCTGATTTGCCGGCCAGGTCTTCTGCTAATTTTTCAGCATAAGCCTCCACTTCTGCTGATGGTACAATAGGGAAACTCCAGCCATTGGCCTTCAGCTCCCTACCAGTTTTTGCCGTGAACTGGTACAGCATGTCCTTTGCTAAAGCTTGTCCAAAGCGCTCTGTCAGTACATTTTCTTCGTTTATTGTGGGCAGCAAACCTTTCACTTTGTAAGTGTAGTTGCGCTCTTCGCTACCGACCATAAAGTCGCTCAATGCAGCCACCATAAAACCTGCCCCCGTGGCATCTCCCTGCATGACCGCTACCAATGGACAAGGAAAGGATGCCAGGGTTTGGTACAGGTTTTCTTCTATGGCGACGTTAAATTCTTCTCTGCCTCCTTGCAGGAACACAGAACCGGTTCCGCTTAGCATCAGTACTTTTACTGTTTCCAGTTGCCTGACGTAGCCGAGGGCATGCACCAATTGTGCTGCTACTTCCCGGGAAAGGGTATTGTCTTTGGCATTTATTTTCAACTCGTAGATGCCATTACCATTATCAAACAGGCTTACATAAGAAGCTCCGTTGGTGGATGGTGTTGCCTTGGTCATCCCTGTCGAAGTGCTGGACAGGCTGATCACTGCCTTTGGTGTGGATACCCGGTCTAATTTCAGGGCCTCCGGGGTCACCAATGATACATTGGATGGTTTTTTCAGGGATACTTTCTCAAATTTTTGAGCTATGGGAAAACCCTTTGAAGCAGAAGTCTTCCCTGCCGGGGGTGTTATGTGTATTTGCCTGGGTTCTGATTTTACCGGCTTTGGCGCAGGCTGATGCGCTGATACAGGTTGCTGAACCGGTGCGGCTTGTTGCTGCAATGGCTGCTCTGCCTCACTTACCGCCTCCTGATAGTAGCTTACTCCGCGCATTTGCACACACACCTTGCCCTGTGCATCGCACAGGTCAATATCGACCTTGTTTTGACTGTCATTTGAGTGGCGTGCCCAGGCATACATTTCTTCGGTGCAGCTACTGAGCAAGCTTATGGAATCCATGCTGTCCGGCAGCAGCGGCCGCGCCAAAGGCTGTTGAATGTCTGCCAGCAAAGCTATACCCGCCTGTAAGGCTCCCTCGGCCATAGACGGATGCAGGATATATTGTTCTCTGTTTTGCTCTACGGCTTCAGGCAGGTTGAGGTGTACCAGCAGTTGTCCGCTGCCTTTATAGATGGTGTTGATAGCCTGATAAGATGCTCCATAAGCCAGCCCCATGCTATTAAAGGCCGTGTAAAGGCTTGATGCAGTCACCTGAGCGCTGTTCATCTGGCTTCTGAGCTGTGCGAGATTAAGAGCAGCCGGAGAAGGTTGACGGGTAACCAATGTCTGAGCCTGACAATGTACAACCTCTCCGCTCTGCTCAATGCTGTAAATTTCAAAATCAACGGTGTCTGATGTCTGGGCAAACAAAGCAATGTTGAGCTTCCAGTTGTCGCTGACTACGGCAGGGTCAGCCCAAACGATGTTGCGCAGTTCAAGGACATATGGCTCTTCTTGCGCTGGCAACGACCTTTCAATAGCTGCCCGCGCCATTTCAAGGGTTGCCGCTGCCGGAAATGCTTTTTGCAGGCCACCGATATTCAATTGATAATCAGACACAAAGAATTCATCTCCCCTGAAAACAGAGCTGTAGCTTTGCTGGGTGAAGTCGGATGAATTGGTGTGTACCAATGGGTGCAAAACCGCCGCAGATGTAGCTTCTGATACCAGCGGTGTTTCTGAGATATCAACCCAGTAACGCTCTCTGGCAAAAGGATAAGCCGGCAGACTGATGATTTCAGGACGGGATGCCCCATAAAGCTTTTGCCAATCCAGTTCCACGCCTTTGATCCAGAGATCGAGGAGTTTGCCCAGCTTTTTATCGGCTACCCAATTGGCTACGGTTTGTTGCAGGTCTGCCTCTGTGGCGAACATCTGTACGGAGTCCTGACTGCGTTTTACACGTCCCTGATAAAAGTCTTCGATACCTTCGCGACCGCTGAGGTAAGCCTGTAGCTTCTCTGCCAGTTGGTCCGGTGAGCTGACCACAAGGCCCAAACGCTCTTCCATGGCTTCCCGACCAACCTGTAAGGTATATGCCATGGCCTCGAGGTCTACCGGCCTGTCTTCCTGCTCTGATAAATGGATGAACTCGAGCAGGTCATGGGCCTTCTGCTTCAACTGGTCTGCTGTTCTTGCAGATAGCGGAATGATTACTTGGGTACTGTTCAGCGTACTTGCTTTTTCCGCCACGGGGTACTCTTCTATAATGATGTGGGCATTTGAGCCTCCTGCACCGAAAGAAGATATACCTGCTATCCGGGGCAATACCTCACCGTTGATTTGAGGTTGCTCCCAGTCTGTTAAGGTCTGGTTAACGGTGAATGGCGTTTTTTCAAAATCAATATGCGGATTCAACCGTTTGGAATGCAGCGAAGGTACGATCTTCCTGTGCTGCATCTGTAGTAATATTTTGGTAAGTCCGGCAATACCGGCTGCTGATTCGCAGTGGCCTATGTTGGACTTGGCTGAGCCTATGAGGCAGTAGCCTGTATCTTCATTGTTTTGATGAAAGGCCCTGGTTAGTGCGGCTATCTCGATCGGGTCTCCGAGTTTGGTACCTGTGCCGTGGGCTTCTATGTAGCTGATATGGCGCGGGTCGGTACCGGCTTCCTTTAAAGCTCTTGTAATCGCGCTTGCCTGCGCCTTAGGGTTAGGCACGCTATAACCATTGGTTTTGCCTCCGTGGTTCAGTGAACTGCCTTTGATAATTCCATAGATGTGGTTTCCATCTCTTTTAGCTTCTGACAGGCGTTTCAGCACTACGGCTCCTACCCCTTCTCCAGGGATATATCCGTCGCCCCCTTCGCCAAAGCTTTGGCAGTGTCCATCGTTAGAAATGAACTGCCCGGCACTGAGCATCAGGTACTTATTAGGATGAATGCTTACATTGACCCCTCCGGCTATGGCCAGGTTGGTGCGTCCTTCTTTCAAGTCCTGGCAGGCAATGTGAATCGCTGTCAGTGATGAGGAACACATGGTGTCAATGGTCATGCTTGGTCCATGGAGGTTCAGAAAATAGGATACCCTGTTGGCCACGCTGGCGTAACTGCCGGAAATCCCCATGCGATTGCCTCGCATGCTTTCTTCAGCACCAAATAGCTGATACTCGCTGTACATCACCCCTACATAAACACCTACCTGACCGGCCATGTCATCCTCATGAGCGATCTGCAGACTGGCTCTGGTGTATCCTGCATCCTCTACGGCCATCCAGGCGTGCTGTAAAAACAGGCGCTCTTGCGGATCGATGGAGGCTGCCTCTCTGGGTGAAATATTGAAAAAGCGGGGATCAAACTCGTCTACACCTTCAATAAAACCTCCCCATTTGCTGAAGTGCTGCCCTGTTTTGGTGCGGTCTTCACTGTAGTATTCCTCCCAGTCCCAACGGTCTTTAGGCACTTCAGTGATACAGTCTTTCCCGTCCCGAAGGTTGCGCCAGTAGGCTTCAATATTGGCAGCTTCGGGATAGCGACCACTCAGACCGACGATCACGATCGGATCATCGTCATGGGTCTTTCTGCTGGTATGTTTTGAAGCAGCAGTATGTCGTCTGCGGCTTAATCTTCTTTTGCTAATGTTTCTGACTATTGGCTCCTGCTGTATCTTCACAGGGGCTTCCTGAACTTTTTTACCTGTGGCAAAGAGGCCGGATAACTTATCGCTGTGATACTTGATAAAGTACTCAGTAAGTTCCTGAATGGTTTGATACTCGAAAAAGAGGGTTTTAGGCAAAGCGTCAAAGGTCTTTTCCAGTTGTGCAGTCAGGCTCATGGCCAGAATAGAGTCAATACCATATTTCTCCAGAGCCGCCTGTGGATCAATTTTGTCAGCCGAAAGCCCCAGCACCACGGCAAACTGTTTGCGTAAATATTCCTGTGTTTGCTCTGTGATGTTTTCAGGGTTTACTTTTGCAATATTCCACTCCACACGTGATGATGCAGGAGCTGCCTTTTCTTTGGTTTGTTGATTTTCAAGAAGGGCTTTGCGCATCGTGGCTACATCACCTTCCATCACCATCGTCTGGCTATAGCCTGATTCCAAACCATAATGGAATGTAAATACGCCACTGCTGGTGGGCATGGGGTACATACCAAAAGCCTTGCGCAGTGCTTCCCGGGTTTCACCAGCCATCTGCATACCGCCCTCTTGCCAGAGTGGCCAGTTGATAGACAGGGTCTGTCCATTTCGCTGACCTGCCTCCACGAGCTGGTTGCGATAGGTGGCAAAGTGGTCCATAAATCCATTGGCTACGGCATAGTCTGACTGCCCTACATTGCCCATCATAGCGGTAATGGATGAAAATAGTACCAGAAAATCGAGGTCAATATCTTTGGTAGCTTCGTCCAGGTTCAATGTACCGGATACTTTAGGTGCCAGTACTTTCTCAAACTCTTCGTTTGATTTTTTGAGGATAAAATTATCAAAGGCCACGCCTGCACTATGAATGATCCCGTTGAGCTGCTGATGTGATTTGATGATAGATGCTATGGCCTTTTTAACCTGTGCAGCATCATTCATATCCATTTGCTGATACTCAATGGTATGTTTCCCGACCGGCAATGCCTCCAAAATGGCTTGCTTTTCTGCGGTCAGCTCAGAACGGCCTGTCAGGATAATCCTGGCCCTGGACGTTTGTTTGAGTATCTCTTTGGTAAATACTGTACCCAAGCCTCCAAGGCCACCTGTAATGAGGTAAACTCCCTGATCTTTGAAAGCAATTTTTGGTTGCTTCTGGTTTGCATTTATCTCTTTCAGTTGCATGACATACCGTGTGCCATGCTCATATTTTATTAATGTATTTTGCTGTTCGGCCTGGTTAGCTTTCAGTTGAGTCACCAGTTCATCTTCACTGATTTTGGGGTCAGTGATCATGACCTGATGAACCAGTTGCGGGTTTTCCAAACCGGCGGTTTTCAGTAAACCTGAAAGCCCTGCAAAGATGGTCTGCTCTTCGTGGTTGGCTATTACCAATTGCACGAGCACTTTTCCCTCCGGCTTGCTGCTCAGTATTTTACGGACCAGTTCAAAGCATGTCAGGGCGTAGTGACTATATCGCCCGGCAATGTTTTTTTGGCTATCAGCAGACAACTGCAATACGTGGCTATTGGCAAGTCTCGTACTCAGGGACTTGCTTTTGAGGTGAGGCATCTCACACAAAACCACATGATGCTCAGCATACTCCGGCCCGGCCCCTGAAGGTGTGCTCGCCGAAGCCTGCTCCCAGGACGGCGTGGCCAACAGCCTCCCCGCACCGGCATTTTGCTCCCGCAGTTTTATTGCCTTGATCTTCTCCAATGCCTCTTGCTGTGTAAGTTTCCCCCTGGAGAGGTCCTGATATATCTTTAGTAATTCCATTTTTTAATAATGCGATTTGAAATGTGAGATGTGGGATTTTTTATTGTCCCACAACCTGAAATTCAATCCAATAAATCCTTGCCCTCCGAGTGCTGTAGAGAGATTCTGCCTTCGAATGACGTAGAGTCCTCTGCGAGAGACTCTACTGGGAAGT
>NZ_SMLW01000680.1:52772-73886 GCF_009711405.1 Fulvivirga kasyanovii
TGCCCGAATGTCGCAGAGTAAAACACTCCTATAATCCTCCCGAAAGTTTTCGGGACAGGCTCTCAAGGGGATAGTAGTGTCGTAGAAATATTCAAAATTCCATTTCTCTAACACACTTCCCACACAACCGAGCACCTATTTACCGACCACCGATCACTTCCGACTTACCGGGTCATTTAATCAAGTTCAGCCGCTTCCTCCACTGTGAGCTCATTGTTCAAAATTTTCTCAATGATGTTGTTATAAAAGCCGTCGTCATAAGACCGGGAACTGTTTGATTTTTGAGTTGAATGCTCAATTTGTCCATCCAGTGCCCGAGATGAAAACCCGTGCATTTGTACACATACATTTCCTTCCTGATCGCACAGGTCAATGTCGAGCTTGATGAGCTTATCCCCTGGCTGGCTTCCCTGAGCATAACGTGCCCATACATACATTTCTTCAGTGCAGGCTGCAATTACCCTTACAGATTCCAATGCAAAAGGAAGTAGCGGACTTGATGGCAGATCATCCAGATCCAACATTAAGCCGATACATGCCTGAAGCGCACAATCCATCATGGCAGGATGCAGAATATAATCATGCTGACTGTCCTGCTGCATGCTGAGGTGGGCCAGTAGTTGGTTTTCTCCGATGTATACGGCGGTTACACACTGGTGTGCGGGGCCATAATCCGTTCCCATTTGTCTGAAGGCATCATAAACCGTATCAGGTTCTATGGTGCCGTGTTGCATTTGCCCCCTTAGCCGGTCGATGTCGAGTCTGGCCGGTATTTCGTGCTTTCCGAATATGGCCTGTCCCTGGCAGTGTATGGTTTCTCCGTCCTGGTCATCAGTACCGTTGTCCAGGCTGTAGATTTCGAAATCTATTTTTTCAAAGGCTCCATCTTCCTCACTCTCAAAGAGGGCTATGGTTACCTGCTTTTGCCCTTCAACTACCACAGGCTTGAGCCAAACGGTATTGTGGAGCTCCAGAATGAATGGTTCATCATGAACAGGCAGTGCCATGTTGGCTGCGACCCGGGCCATTTCCAGATAAGCTACTGCAGGAAGTATTTTGCTTTCATTTACCCTATGGTCCGCCAGGAAGAACTCCTCGCCACTAAACGTGGTAGTGTAGCTTAGCTGATTAAGATCAGAGGTATTCTGGTGCAACAGCGGGTGAATGACTGCACCAACAAGTCCTGTTGGTTTTGTCTGTACTCCTCCCTTGGTTGCCTGATACCAGTAACGCTCTTTGGCAAATGGATACGATGGCAAATGTGCTTTATGAGGTTTAACCTCGTGATACAATTTAAGCCAATCGAGGTCAAGGCCTTTAACCCAAAGGTCTGCAAGGCTTGACAGTTTATTTTTAGCGATCCACTTATCGATGATTTCCTGCAGGTCGAGGTCACCACTGAACAGGGCATGGATGTCTTTGTTACGTTTGGCCTGCCCTACCCAGGTGTTTTGAATGTTGCGTTCTCCATTAACAAAGGCTTGTAATTTGTCTGCCAGCTCTTCGACTGAATTCACAATGCATGCGAAGCGCTCTTCCATGGCTTCCCTGCCAATCTGTAAAGTATAGGCCATTTCTACAAGGTCAATAACTTCTGCTGCACCTTCCTGGCTGACCTGAACAAACTTCAGAAGCGCTGTAGCTTTTTGCATCAGTTGCTCCGGTGTTTTCGCCGAAAGGGGTACGATTACAGGCTCACTGCTCTTCGTAACCGGCTTGCGCTCGGGCTGAATAAACTCTTTCACTACCAGGTGCGCATTGGTGCCGCTGTGCCCAAAAGAGTTGATCGCTGCCATGCGTGGCGCATCCTTTGACGGCTCCCAATCCTGCACCTCTGTGTTGATGTAGAAAGGAGATCCGTTAAATTCTATCAAAGGATTTAAGGTCTTGAAGTTTAGCAACTTCGGTATTTTGTTGTGCTGCATAGATAACAGCACTTTGATCAATCCGATAACTCCTGCCGCCGCTGCGGTATGGCCAATGTATGACTTGGCACTGCCTACGGCACAAAACTCTTTGCTTTCCGTGAAGGTGCGGAAGGCTCTTACCAGGGCATTGGTTTCCACCGGATCACCCAGTTTGGTACCTGTGCCGTGCGCTTCTACATAGCTGATCTTCTCAGGGTCGATGTTGAATTTTTTATAAACATCCACAATGAGTTTTTCCTGGGCTTCTCCGTTGGGTGCTGTTATTCCATTGCTGGCCCCATCCTGATTAATGCCCGATCCGGAAATCAATCCGTAGATCTTATCCCCTGCTTCTATGGCGTCGTCAAGGCGTTTCAGCACCACGATACCCACACCTTCTGACATGATGGTACCATTGGCAGACTCATCAAAGGTAAAGCAACGGCCGCCTGGAGAGAGCATTTCTATTTCATCCAGACGGATCAGCATGTTCTGCTCCAGACAGGCGTTGACCCCTCCGGCCAGTGCCATGTCTGATTCCCTGTTCCTCAGACTTTCACAAGCGAGGTGCAGGGCTACTGCTGATGAGGAACAGCCGGTATTGACTACGAATGACGGGCCATTCAGATTCAGAATGTACGACAAGCGGGAGGCTATGATCGCATCGGAATAACCGGTAAAGGTGTCACCGCTATACCCTGTAGGCTCCGCTCCTATGTAGATACCTGTCTGGGAACCTGAAAGTGTGCGGGGATTATACCCGGCATTTTCAAGGGCATTCCAGCTTTCCTGTAGTACGAGGCGCTGGTGCGGGTTCATAGATTCGGCTTCTTTCGGTGAAATGTTGAAAAACAGCGGATCGAAACAATCTCTGTCTTCTACTATTCCACCCCATTTGCAACGGGTCTTACCTGCCTGCTTTTTGGGGCTGAAAAAGTTTTTCTGATCCAGGTAGCGTTCAGGAAGTTCGTCCACGCCGTCTATTCCCTGTTCCAGGTTGTGCCAGAAGGCTTCAATGTTTTCGGCTTTCGGGAACATGCCTGATATACCCACTACAGCTATCTCTGAGGTATTGACCTTTGTGTTGGCAGCGCCTGCTAACCTTGATGATTGTTTATTTCTAAAGGTAAATCTGCTTTGAGGCAAAACATTTACCCTGCCGGCAGTTCTTTCTTCAAACACTTGCGATACTGTTTCCGTTTCCTCCTCCACAGTCGCTATGGCCTGAGCTTCAATATCAGGCTCAATCTGCGACTGGTAGGAGTTCATCACGTGTTTGCTCAAACGGTTTACTGTAGAATGTTCAAAAATAATAGCAGTATTGAGCGAAATCTTCAGTGCTTCATTGATCTGGTTAATAAAACTTACTCCCAAGATGGAGTCGATACCGTAATCTGAAAATGCTATATCGGGATCGATACCATCGGCAGATATCTTCAAGGTTTCTGATAAACAACTTAATATTTTGGTGCGGATGTAATCCTGTATGTTCAGTGAAGGTTTTGCTGCGGGCTGCGGCTTTTTCATTTGAACCGCTTGCTGCTTCTGCACGGGTATCTGTACCGGTTTGGTTTTCACCGCTGCCGGGGTTTTCGGTGCAATTTTCTCCTCTGTTTTCACTGATATTTTTCTTCTGATGGCCCCATCACTTTGTGCCAGTATAATTTGTTGTCCGAGCACGTGTGCCTCTTCGGCTGGGAAGAGTACTGCCGGGAACCCTTCTTCTTCCAATACGCGCTGCCAACCTGCCGGGTATAGTCCCGGACTTCCCGGCATGCGAAGCTCGGCATCGGTAAATAGCCACCAGCCATCCAGCAAGCCAAAAGTGAGGTGGTTAAACAGTGCCGGGGTACTCAGTTCATTGATCAGGATATAACCTTCCTGATGAAGTACGGCTTTGGCATTTCTTAAGGTACGTCTGATGTCCCTGGTCGCATGCAATACATTGGTAGCGATAACCAGGTCATAGGTGCCTACCTCGATACCCTGATCGTCAACCGGCTGCTCAATATCCAGTCGCTGACAGGTTATGTAAGGGTTATCTGGCAGGTAGTTTTTCTCTGCATGGAAGAAGAATGCCTTTGAAAGGTCAGTATAGCAGTATTTTTCAATGGATGCTTTATAAGGCTGCAATCTGTTAAAAATTACGGCGGATGTGCCTCCCGTGCCTGCGCCTATCTCCAACATCCTCAATCTCGCATTCGGATCTGCCTCCAACTTTTGTTGTACATAAGCTACAACGGCATTGGCCACGATCTCATTGAAGGTGTCAGACATCAGGTTGTTCTTGTACACCCCTTCCACTTTCTCCATAGAGGAGTTAGGGAAGATGACATCTGTTGCCAGGGTTTTGCCCTGAAGTATGTCAGGTATCCTTTCAAGACAGTCGTTCACCAAACCTACCCAGGCTTTACGATCCGGGTTTTGCAGGTACTTCTCTTTCTCTACCTGCCACTTCTTCCAGGTGGTTTCAGCATCTACCTTCTTCCATTGGGTGATGGTATCCCCTTTCCATTGGAGGTATTTGTTTTGGTTAAGCCTAGTGAGGCAGGCCTCCCACCAAGGGGTATATTTATCTAAAACCCCGCATTGCTCCCGAAGGCCTGACACGGTGCTGGGTTTATCCAAACCGGCCGATTTCACCAGTTGATCGATCTGGCAGAACAGCAACTGTACGAGCCAGTCTTCCAGGTCACTCTTTTCTTCGGCAAGCTTTAGTTTTTTGATTTTTTCATAAGGGACCTCGATCTCACTTTCATCCAGGGTTGCCGAAGATGAAGCCGGAGCACCTGTAAGCGAAATGTAATCTTCGCGGTTGCAGTTCATCAAAGTTTCAATGTGTTGCGATGCTTTCATGCACAGTACCTGGTGGATCCTGCCTTGTTGAAGTTCTCCCACAAACTGCTCAAAACATTTGAAACCTTCGAGGTCTTCAAGGGCATCAAAGTTGGCTTTGGACACCTTGTCTTTCGTCTCTGTGATGTTTTCGGTTGTAGACTTCCAGAATCCCCAGTTGATGATCCCTACCGGGAATTTTACCTGTTGGCGAATAGCATGCACCAGGCTGTCGGAATATGTAATGCCGCAGGCATAGGCGGAAAGCTTGGATGCCCCGGAAAAGGAATAAGCCTGTCCCGATGAAAAATAGCACATAAAATCGAGTGGCTCATCTTTCAGGGCATCGTAGAATACCCAGCTTCCCTGCGCTTTAAGATCAAAAATTGACCTGAATTCTGATTCGGTGGTTTGATCCAGTGAGTTTTCAAAACGGAAGACCATGCCGGCAAACATGGCTCCTTGTATAGTCTGATGTTTTTGTTTGATGGAAGCTACGGCCTGCTTCATAGACTCGGGATCAGTAGTGTCTGCCTGAACATACAGCAGGTTATCTGCATAATTGTCAAATCGCTGCATAGCTGCCTGCACACGCTCTGAGGCTTCCTCACTTCGTCCCAGCCACACTACTGTAGCGTCGTACTTTTCTATCAGGTTGCGCGTCATGATCTTTCCTACGGTGCCTGTTCCGCCTACGATCAGGTAGACTCCGCGCTCACGGATAGCAGGATGATTCTGCGTATTCCAGTTAAGCTTATAAAGCACCTGGCGATAGCGCTTGCCAGATTGAAGTTTGAAGACTTCGCCTCTGTCCGCCGGCGGCTCCTGCAGTATCCTATCCAGAGTATTTTTGCGACCTTCCGGTGTTTTCAGGTCTTCCGATGACAGGTCAAGGTTCCTTACTCGGAACTGATAGCTGCTCTGGGCCAGTGAGTAGGCCAGACCGGTATTACCTGCGCCGGTGAATTGGTTAGGTTCGCGGTGAATGGCGTGAGTATCCTGGGTCAGCACATAAGACTCTACTTTGTCGCTGATCTTGTTGCTTTGTTTCAGGTACTTGATCAGACGCAGTAGCTGGACTTCATTGCGTTCCTGTCCATGGATCAGGTTTTCCAGGCGGATCGCCGTTGCTTTTGGCTCTGCCATGGAGATGAAATATAAGGTATCAATGCCTTCAACATCGTTCAGACAGCTTCTGAAACCTTCGGGATCATCTGCCCCGCACTGCCACTCCTGAGCGGATAGCTGTTTTGTTTTATCCGCTACCCGAATGAGCAGCGTTTTTGCTTCTGCATCTTGCCTGTAGTGTTCGAGGATGTCCTTTTCAAAGCCTGTCGCATCTCCACACACGATCAATACATTTTTGTGAGCCACAGCAACATTGCTCTCTTGTACAGGCTGCTCTTCCCAGTGGGCAAGATAGCTCACTTGATCCCATGAAAGAGCTGTACCTGATTCCGTGCCTTTCGTAGCCCATGATGCTGCACTTAAGTTGGTCAATTCAAGACCTTCTATGATCACGGCTACATTACCTTGCAGGTCGCAAAGGTCAATGTCCAGTTTAATCTGTTCGTCACTGGCTTTGGCTCCCGGTGAGAAGCGGACCCAGGCATACATTTCTTCTGCGCAGGCTGCTATGGTCGTTACTGAATCCAGGGCTACGGGTACCAGAGGCTCCGCATCAGCGATCAACGCCATGCCTGCCGTGAATACGCTATCCATAATGGCCGGGTGCAGGATGAAATTACCTTCGGCTGCGACTGTCAATTTTAGTTTCACTAATGCTTCTTCACTTCCCAAATGTATGGCACTGATAGCCCGGAGCGACCGGCCATAGTTGATACCTGTACTTTCTAGGGCATGATACCAGCCGGAAACCTCAACGGTTTCTCCCATATGGGTCATCAGTTGCGGGACATCCAGGGTCAGGGCTTCGGGTTGAGGCGTAAAGGCCGCAAATCCGGTAAAATGGATGAGCTCCTCACCTGCCTCCGTGCTAAAGATCTCATAGCTGATCAGTTCATCGTCCTGAGCGGCCAGTGTGATCCTTACGCTATGTTCCTGATTGACGATGCAGGGTTCTGCCCACTCCAATTGATGAAGGGCAATGGCCGCAGGCTCTTCCATAGCTGGCATAGCCATTTCCACTGCCGCTCTTGCCATTTCCAGGTAAGCGGCTGCGGGTAATATAGTATTTTCTTTATAGTGATAATCTCCCACCAAAAGGTCGCTGCCTCTGAATGTTGAGCTGTAGCTCTGCTGTAAAAGGTCAGAGGTATTGCGATGTACCAACGGATGTAATTGGGTCCCCGATAGCTCATACTGACCTTTTGATGCGGCGTCTATCCAGTAGCGGTCTTGTGCAAACGGATAGGTCGGCAAAGCCATGCGTTTTGGTTTGTTTTCTCCATAGAATTTCTTCCAGTCCAGGGTAAGGCCTTTAACCCAAAGTTCCAGCAGTTTGGAAAGTTTCCTGCGGTTGATCCATTTATCAATCGCTTCTTTCATGTCCTCATCATCATTGATGATGCTCATGTCTTCCTGGTTGCGCTTTACTTTGCCCTGACAGGTATCTTCGATGTCTTCTGCACCGTCAAGGTAAGCCTGGAGCTTTTCAGCCAGTTGGTCTACCGAACTTACGAGGAAGCCGAGACGAACTTCAAATTCTTCCCTGCATACCTGGAGGCTGTAAGCGAGTGACTGCAGATCAATACTGCCTTTTGAAGAGGTGAGTTCAAACAGGTCACGAACTTTTTGTTGCAGTTGTTCTTCCGTTCTTGCGGAAAGCAGAATGGCCACTTTCTCGTTCAAATGGGTTACAGGTGCTGTTTGTACTTCTTCTGTCACTGACTGATATTCTTCAATTACCACGTGGGCATTGGTACCGCTTCTGCCAAATGAGCTTACGGCGCCAAGATATGGCCTGCCCTGCTCCTTGTCCCATTTACGGGTTTCTTTATTGATAAAGAAGGGGCTGTTATTCCAAGTGATGTAGTCATTTTCTTCCTCACAATTCAGACTGGCCGGGATCTGACGGTGCTGCATGGCTTTCAGTAAATTGACCACACTCACGAGACCTGATGCCGCCAGGGTATGACCTATGTTGCTCTTGCAACTGGTCAATGCGCAATAGCCTTGCTTCATTTGTGAGGTCCTGTCACCATTCAGCTTTTTAAAGGCTTTGGCGAGTGCATTGATCTCTACAGGGTCACCCAGTTTGGTACCGGTGCCATGGGTTACAATGTATGACAGGTCGTTGGTATCGATCTGATTATCAGCGTAAACTTTCTCAATCAGTTCGGCTTGTCTGTCTCCGTTAGGGGCTGTTACGCCATTGGTTTTGCCATCGAAATTGATGCCGCTGGCCTTGATGGTACCGTAGATGGAATCGCCATCTGCAACCGCTGCTGACAAGGGTTTCAACATCAATACCACAACGGACTCCCCTACGCCTATACCTCCGGCATTTTTTGAGAAGGTGTGGCAATGTCCGTCTTGTGAAAGCATGCCTGCCTCGCTCATCATCACGTAGCTGTCAGGTGAAATGAGCAATGACACACCGGCTACAATGGCCGACTTACATTCGCCCTGACGCAGGCTGGTGACGGCCTGATGCAGTGCAACCAATCCGGATGAACATGCGGTATTTGTGGCAATGGCCGGGCCATGCAGGTCCAGGAAGTATGACAGTCGTGAACTGATCATGGCATTGCCTGTAGTGGTTATGCCTTGCTTTCCGGTGATCAGGTCGTATTGCCCTTCTTCCATACCAACAAACACACCTACTTTCTGACCTCTGAGTTCGCCGGGTGAAACCCTGGCATCTTCAATGGCTTTATAGGTCTCCATGAGGAGCAGCCTTTCAGCCGGGTCCATCTGTTCGGCCTCACGGGGTGAGATCTCAAAAAACAGGGGATCAAACTCGTCAACGCCGTGAATAAAGCCTCCTTTATTCGTCGTTATCGTATTGTTTTCATCACCCGGCTTGGTAAAGTACTTGCGCCAATCCCAACGGTTGGCCGGTATTTCAGTTATAGCATCTTTGCCTTCTGCGAGCAATGTCCATAGCTCTTCCACGGTGCGTGCCTGCGGGAATCGCCCCGACATACCCACAACCGCGATGGGTTCATTGGTAACAGCGGTTGGGGTGTCAGAGCTAAGAGCTGATGCATATCGACGGCCAATAGCCTGTTTAAGGCTTTTTAACCGGTTTGTTGTAATCTTTGCCGGGGCACTGCTGACCATGGTTTTAGCCTGGCTGTAAAAGGCCTCTATGTGGCCGGCGTGCTCTTCCTGAAAGTATTCACTCAGTTTATCAATGGTAGTGGCGCTAAAGAATACCGCCGGTGTTATTTCCACTCCGAAATGGTTAGTCAGCCTTTTGGCCAATTCACTCAGGCTGATGGAGTCGAAGCCATAATCGGTGAGGTTTTCAGTGATATTGAGCTGGTTTTGGCTGATCTTGGTCAGTGCTGATACCACTTGTTTCAAATCGGTGGTGATGCATGCTTTTAGTGAAAGCCCCTGGTATTGAGGTTTCCATCCTTTGCCTGCTATGCTGTTGGTTGTGGCCTGAACGACCGCAGTCTTTTCTGAATGCTCTTCCTGATATGATCTTCTCAGTACCTGCTCTACGCGAGATGGCTTGCCCAGCATAACGAGGGTTTGCAGCCTGTCTGATTTCAAAAGGTCATGCCAGATCCCGATACCTTGTGCGGTTTGCAATGGTTCCTGGCCGCTGCTTTTCAGATAAAATGAGGTCTGTGCCGAGTCTGCTGTGCCCATGCCTCCTTCCTGCCATAGCGGCCAGTTGATCACTATGGTTTTGCCATGGTGCCCTTTTTGCTCTCGGTAATGGCTGTAGGCCATTTGGAAACGGCTGGCTACTGCATAATCGCAGGAACCAAAGTCGCCCAGGAAGGCTGATACGGAAGAGAAGTAGCAAATAAAATCCAGCGAAGGCTGATCAAAGGCCTCGTCCAGCAGCATGGAGCCGATGGATTTGGGGCGCAGCACGGCATTGATATTCTCAGTTGACCTGTTGTAAAATGGCTCCGAGGATTCTACTCCGGCCGCATGGATTATGCCTGTGATCTCAAAAGGCAGCTCCGCCTTCAGGGTGCATACAGCTTCTTCGCTGCTCACGTCTACCGTGTGGTAGCTCACCTCCCCGGCGCCGGCCGCTTTTAATGTATTGATCTGCGCTTCAATGTCTGCATTCATCTGGCGTCTGCCTGTCAATACGAGGTTGGCATGGCAATTTTCTGCCAGATAACGTGCAAACTGTAAGCCCAGGTTACCGCAACCGCCTGTAATCAAATAACTTCCACTTTGTTTCAGTACAGGTTCTCCGGTTGTGTTACCTGGCTTACATGTTTGGAGCGACAATAAGTATCTTTTTCCGTGCCTATACCATAATACGCCATGGTGTTGCGCGGCATCCAGCAGTTGCTGCGGGGTGTATGTGCCGGTATCGGTATACAGCAATGATAACTGAATATTAGGCAGGATCAGTTTCAATGATCTTTCGAACCCGATCCATGAATAATCCCAGCAGGTGTCAGCCTTTGAAGGGTCGTAGTGCCCGGCCAGGGTAACGTGTGCTACGGCTGATGCTGATGATTTAATGGCTTTGAACAGGTCAAACAGCATGTGAATGCCTGCCTCTCCCTGACCTTTTGCCCACATGTAAATGATGCGGAGGTTTTTCCCTGCTTCTGCATGGTGTTCCAGTATCCGGGCTATTTCTTGCTGATTTGCCGGAAGGCCGCTCTGCTCTACTATCGTTGCCCGGGATAGCGGATGGCTCGTTTCGTTCATCAGTGTTTCGCGGAAACCTTTATCCGTGAAAATAAGGGTTTGCTGGTCTGCCGGTACAGATGCCGTAGCAGCGTATGGCTGAGGTTCCCAGGTTTCATTGAAAAACAGGGGTTGTGTGGTTTCATCTTCCTTGAAGGATTCGATACTTCCTAAGCTTTTATCTGCGGCAACAAAAGCCTGTATGCTTTGCTGATCATTTACCTTGAGTGACAATCCTCTCATCTCTACGCAGACATTGCCATGGTTATCGCAGAGGTCAACATCCAGGCTGATTTGCTCACCTGCCTGTTGGGAAAAGCGCCCCCAGACGTACATCGCGGAGGTGCATGGTGATAGGATGCGTACCGATCTTAAGTTAACCGGTGCCGACTGCTGATGGTCATTCCGGAAGATGTCTGCTGCCCTTAAAGTATGCTTCATAATAGCAGGGTAGAGCCCAAATCCACTTTGACCGTTCGCCGTGTGATCTGGTAAACTCAATCGGGCGAGAAATTGGGTTTCCCCGAAAAGGACGTTTGTAAGTTCCTGATCCGTGGTGGTAGTCCCACCCGGTGTCATTTGCCCTTTGAGCTGCTCTATGTTCACCACCGGGCCAGACGTTTCCGAATGGCTCAGGCTGGCTTCTCCCTGGCTATATATGATTTCTTCATTCCCGGCCTCGCTGCTGATCTCATAAGCCACCAGGCCGTTGCCTTTCTCATACAGGCTGACATTAAAGGTCTTTTGTGTGTCGGCAATCATCGGCTCAGCCCAGACAATGTTGCGCAATTCAATCTTTGCTGATGGCGATGACAATGAGTGTTCTATGGCTGCTCTTGCCATTTCAAGCGTAGCGAGTTCCGGCAGTACTTTCACTCCATTCACCTGATCCAGATAAGGCTCATCTCCGCTGAAAATAGAGCTAAAGCGCTGCTGACTCAGGATTGAGGTGTTTCTATGCAACAAAGGATGGATCACTGCCCCCGCTGTAGCAGGTGCAAAATGCAATGCTTCCTGTGCATCAATCCAGTAACGCTCTTTGGCAAAAGGGTACAGCGGTAAATGCGTACGCTTAGGCTTGGTGTTGCCATACATTTTGTTCCAATCCAGCTCGTATCCTTTCACCCACAGGTTAACCAGGTTTGATAGCTTTTTCTGCTGTATCCACTTGTCTATGGTTTCCTGAAGATCCATGTCTTCGGCAAACAGGGAAAGGGTGTCTTCATTGCGTTTCGCTGCTCCTGCAAACAGGCTCTTCACAGGCTTTCCTTCTACAAAGGCCTGGAGTTTTTCTGCCAGTTGATCAACGCTGTTTGCCACTAATCCCAGGCGCTGGTCCATATCCATTCTGCCAATTTGCAGGGTGTAGGCTATATCAGGGAGGTTGAGCGACTGCCCTTCCTTGCGGATATAATCCAGCAGGTCAATGGCCTTTTGTTTCAGTTGTTCTTCTGTTCTGGCTGATAACGGAATGATGCAATCAACGCTTTGAGAAGTTGATGATGCCACCACGCTTACCGGTGACGGGTATTCTGACACTACGATATGAGCGTTCGTGCCACTGAAACCAAAGGAGCTGATAGCCGCTTTACGCAATTCTGCCTCTGCAACTTTCCAGTCTTTCAGTTCAGTGTTCACGTAGAACGGGCTGTCGTCCAGACTGATATGCTCGTTTAACTTTTCGAAATTGATGGTTGGTGGCAGTTGTTTGTGCTTCATCGACATGACCAGCTTGATCATACCGGCAACTCCTGCCGCCATCAGGCAATGACCGATATTGCTCTTCACTGAACCTAAAGCGCAATATTCTTTTTCCTGCGTATATTTTTTAAAGGATTCTACCAGGGCTTCAACCTCAATGGGGTCGCCTAGTTTTGTGCCTGTGCCGTGTGCTTCTACCAATTGGATAGAAGCCGGATCGATCTTGTATTTATCGTAAACTTCCTGTTGTAACCTGGATTGTGCTTCTGTATTCGGAGCTGTAATGCCGTTGGTCTTGCCATCCTGGTTTACGCCCCATCCTTGAATTACACCAAGAATGTTGTCGTTATCTTTTTCTGCATCTTTCAGCCTTTTCAGCATCACTACTCCAACGCCTTCGCCCGGCACAAAGCCATTGGCGCGCTGATCGAAGGTGTAGCATTTGCCATCTGGTGAAAGCATGCCCATTTGCGATGTTTTCAGGTGCATATCCGGTCCGGCTCCGATGTAGACACCTCCGGCAAGTACCATATCGCTTTTGCCCAGAGCCAGTGAATCGCAGGCATTGGCAATAGCTACAAGAGATGATGAGCAGGCGGTATCAATGGTTAAGCAAGGGCCCTGCAAGTTCAGGAAGTAAGAGATGCGTGCTGCCAGAATGGAGTTATCACCTCCGGTGAACCCATAAGCACTTATTTGCAGGTCTCTTGACAAAAGGTGATAGTCTCCCTGTCCGCAACCTACAAAAACACCGCATTTGCTGTTGCCAAGTGTTTTGGGGTTGTAGCCTGCATTTTCTATCGCATGCCAGCAGGCTTGTAAAAACAGTCTCTGCTGCGGGTCCATGCTTTCCGCTTCTGATGGGGAAATGTTGAAGAACAACGGGTCGAAAAGGTCATATTCTTCCAATGCGCCCATCCATCTGCTGTAGGTTTTTCCGGGTGTTGCCCCTCCTTCCTGATAGTATTGGTCAATGTCCCAGCGCTTTTTGGGTATTTCCCGGATGCAGTTTTTGCCCCCGGCTATATTTTGCCAGAATTCCTCTACGTTCCTGGCCTCGGGGAACTGCCCTGCCATACCGATTATAGCAATAGCCTGAGCCTCTTCTTTTGCAGGAGTACCTTTGAATTGCTGGGTGGTCTGTGTCAATGGTTCAGCACTAATATGCTGTTGTGCCATTACAGGCTGACTCTCCTGCGCCGGTTTAACCTCCACGGGCAAGGTCCCGCTCTTTTCGGCTTCTTCTTTTACATAGCTGCTGAACTGTTTCAGGTTCGGGTAGCTGTATACTTTGGTGGCGTTGATCTGGATCTTGTACTTTTCATTGATCTTGCGGATCCAGGTTACACCGATGATAGAATCCAGGCCTAAATCTACAAACTGGCTGTCTTCATCGATATCACTTTCCTCCATGTGCAGTTCCTGCGCCAGCATGGCCTTTAGCGTAGCCAGGATGACGGGCTGTACGTCAGCAGTTACAGCAGGTGCATTTTGCGGAATGACCGCAGCCTGCACCTGTGTAATGGTGCCTGCCTGCAGTGCCAGTTCTTTTACATAGCTGCTGAACTGCTTCAGGTTCGGGTAGCTGTATACTTTGGTGGCGTTGATCTGGATCTTGTACTTTTCATTGATCTTGCGGATCCAGGTTACACCGATGATAGAATCCAGGCCTAAATCTACAAACTGGCTGTCTTCATCGATATCGCTTTCCTCCATGTGCAGCTCCTGCGCCAACATGGCTTTTAGGGCAGCCAGGATGGCGGGCTGCACATCGGCATGAGCGGAAGCATGCTGAGCCACTGCTTCCACAGGTTGTGTGGCCTGCACCTCTCCTTCCTGATGGAAGTTGCTTTGGATCTGTCGCAGTGTTTCTGCCTGACCCACGAATGTCTTCTCATGCATGGCCAGTTCGAGTGCATAGTTTTCTTCCAGGCGTGCCTGAAGATGAGCGGTCAACTGATGTTTCAGCGCCACAAGGGCAGCTCGTGGGTGGGCTGCAATTTGTCTCGCCAGATCAAATGCGGTTGCGATTACTTCCTTTCGTGGTAATACAGGAAGTAACAGTCCTTTATTTTTCAACTCCCGGCCTGAGTATTCCACTGCTGTGAGCAGGGTTTCGCGTGCCAGGTCATAGCCTGTCTTGTCCGGGAAGATCATGGTAGAGCCCGCTCCCGGGGTAAAGCCGTAATTCATGTACGGGCTCACATAGTGGCTCTCTTCGCTGAACAGGATGAAGTCGGCAAACATGCCCATGGACCATCCTGCTCCGATGCCGTGCCCCTGCATGGCAGCAATCACCGGAACATTGCACTCCATGGCCAGGTGGTAGATCTTGGAGTCGGTAAACTTGATCTTTCCTTCCTGGATGTCCAATAGCATTTCTTTGGTGCCTCCGGAAATGAAGTAGCTGTCGTATCCGGTCAGGACCACCACTTTGCAGGCCGGTTTTTGGGCTATGCGCCCGAATACCTCTGTGATCCCTTCCATAAATGCCGGTGAGAACATGTTCCTGGCTTCCCGATCTTCCATTTTTACCTCAACAATTCCTTCGGGATGAATAGTGGCTTTGATCACCTGTGATTTCAGGTCAATAGCTGTTGGTGCCGCAGGCAGCTTGCCAAAAGCTTCCGTACTATCTAACCAATCCGGCTGTTGCTCTATGGCTTTGGCAGTCGCTACGGCCCTCTCCTTTTTCCAGCTTGTCACATCTTGGTATGACAGCTTTGTCCACTGCCCGGCCAGTTGAATGGCTTCGGCCAGGGCCTCTTCTGCTATGGCTATGGCCCCGGTTTGCTGTTTTAATTCAGCGCCTGTATATGCTTTGCCTGCCAGTAATATTTCCTTGCACACATAGTGGCCAAGTCGCCGGCCGAAGATCATGGCGGCGCTTTTTGCCAGAGCGGGGATTTCCATCAGGTGAGCCGCTAAGTAAACGCCCTGTTCATTGTATATGCAGACATCGCATGACTGGGCAATCAGCCAGCCCGTATCTTTGGCATTTGATTCTATAGCGGCTAAAACCGGTACGGGTGATCCGGTGATCAACTGCTGTAGTTGCAATACCTCGTTGGCCGAACCTGCCTGATCTGCCACTGAAATAAATTCAGGGTCGTCGCTGGTCAGGATAATGGCTTTGTAGTATTCGCTTTTCTCCACCCTTCCCAGAATATTGGTGAGGCCGGAGGTCAGGTCTTTTAACTGGTATTTCTTCCTGCCTTGCTTTATCCTTATCGTGAGGATCTGCTCCTCAGGATTTTCTATTTTCAGGTATTTGGAACCGGATGTAAGCTTCTTTTGGCCGTTGGCCTGTGTGTTTTCCTCTTTTAAAACGTCGGCAGCCATTAATTGCTCCGTACAGGCCAATATGTGGCGGCCTAAATGCTGCCTGAGCAGACTCAAAGAGGCTTCGGATTTCCTGGCGAGTTCTTCTGCCAGTTTTACGGCATAGACCTCCACCTGAGCTGAGGGCACAATGGGAAAACTGTAGCCTTTGGCTTTCAGGTCTTTGCCGGATGGTGCTGTTGCCTGATAAAGCAAGTCCCTGGCAAAAGCTTCCCCAAAGCGTTCTTTTAATAACTGTTCTTCATTTACAGTGGGCAGCAACCCTTCAACACGGTAAGTATAAGTGCCTTCTTCACTGCAAACCATGAAATCGCATAGTGCGCCTGCCATGAAACCTGCACCTCTGGCATCTCCCCGGATTATGGCGATAACAGGACAGGGAAATGATGCCAGGGTGTGATACAGGTTTTCTTCTATGGCCAGGTTGAATGCTTCTCTCCCTCCCTGCAGAAATACCGATCCGTTTCCACTCAGCATCAATACTTTTGCCGATGCCTTCTTTACATGGTTGAGGGCATGCACCAGTTGTGCTGCTACTTCCTGTGAGAGGTTATTTTCTTTACCGGCATTTATTTTTATCTCATAGATGCCTTTGCCGTTGTCAAACAGGCTCACACAGGAGTCTCCGGTTGGAGCTGCCTTAGCCATACCCGTTGAAGTGCTGGTCAGGCTTACAGGTACTTTTTTTGCCTGCACCTTGATATCGCTGAATTTCAGGGCTTCCGGAGTCGCCAGTGAGACGTTGCTCGGCTTTTTTAATGATGGCAGTATAAACTTTTGCGCTGTAGGTGTACGGGATGCCTCCGGACTGTCTATGTGAATTTGTACAGGCTGAACAGGTTGTTTTTCCTGTTCCTGCGGTTGTACTATGGTCTCCTGCTCCGATCGCTTTTCCGGTGTCTGGTGTGTGATACCTGTAATATCTATCCAGTGGCGGTTCTTGGCAAACGGATATCCCGGGAGGCTGATGCGCCTGGGCAGGTTTTCTCCAAAAATATCTTTGGTGTATAATTGAGTCCAGTCAATATCTGCTCCGGCAATCCACTGTTGTGCTATTTTCTCCAGGCCTTTTTCTGTAAGCTGGAATGTGGCATGTTGCTGTATTTCTCCGGAAGACTGGTTTACCTGTCCCGTCCATACGGCTGCACTCTCCTCTCCTTTCAGCCATTGCTGAAGTTTCTGGCGCAGGTCTTCCCAGCCTGTTATTCTGATGGCCAGCCTGTGTTTCATAGGCATGCGGCCTACCTGCCAACTGTAGATGGCATCGGTAAAAAAGGTTGATCCGGCTGCATTTTCTGACCAGCGAATAACTTTTTCAGCATATTCCCTGAGCCTGTCCTGACTGGCTGCGGATAATACAAACAGGTTGTGGTCAACCTCTATAGTTTCTTTAGTGTCAGTGGCAAATTCCTGTACCACTACATGGGCATTGGCTCCTCCTGACCCGAAGCTGCTCACTCCTGCCAGGCGTGGGGCTTCTGCTTCCCATGTCTGCAAAGCATTTTGAATGCGGAAAGAGGTGCCTTCAAGCTGGATCTTGGGGTTAAGGTCTTTGTAATTGATGGATGCAGGTATCTGACGGTGCTGCATGGCCAGGATCACTTTCAGTAAGCCGGTAATCCCTGCTGCTGACTCGAGGTGGCCGACGTTACTTTTGACCGAACCGATACTGCATGCTTTGGCTTCCTCAGCAGGAACGAGTTTGCTGTAGGCTGTTTTGATGCCCTGAATTTCAATAGGATCGCCTAGGGAGGTGCCGGTACCATGGGCTTCTATATAGCTCAGTTTCTGAGGTGATATGCCTGCGTTTTTCCAGGCTGCGGTGTACAGCTCACTTTGCTTTTGTGGGTTCGGGACCGTGAGGCCTCCACCCAGTCCTCCGTGGTTAACGGCACTGCCTTTAATGACGGCGCGGATCTGGTCTTTATCTTCTATGGCTTTGCGCAGGGGCTTGAGCATGAGCATCACGGCCCCCTCTGAGCGTACGTAGCCGTTGGCGCTGGCATCGAATACTTTACATTTGGAATCCGGCGACAGCATGCCTGCACTCTGGTAAGCAACAGACAGATCGGGGTAGCAAATGAAGTTGACCCCACCGACTAATGCAGCCGAGCATTCTGCTGATTGCAATGACCTGATAGCGGTATGCAGTGCCACCAGTGAAGCAGAACAGGCGGTATCAATGATCAGGCTTGGCCCATTAAAATCATAGAAATATGAGATCCGGTTGGCCAGTACGGCCAGCGAGCTGCCTATGGCATGGTGCGCCTGGGTTTCCAGGTTGGCAGACTGCATCAGGCGGTAATAGTCACAATTGCTGGCACCGATGAATACACCGGTATCTGAGCCTTTTAATGCGGCAGGTACAATGGAAGCATCTTCCAGACATGCCCAGGCCAGCTCCAGCAATATGCGTTGCTGCGGATCGGTAGCCTGTGCTTCTTTGGGCGACATGCGAAAGAATGCTGCATCAAAGGTATCTCCCTGATGCAGGAAACCACCTTTATCTACTCCCGGTCTCTCCGCTCCGGAGGGCCACGGCCCCCTTTCTTTGGGGAATGGGCTGATCATGCTTTTGGCAGAAGCCAAAGCTTCCCATAGTTCCTCAGCAGACTCAATGCCTCCGGGGAGTTTGCAGGAAACTCCTACAACGGCAATGTCGGTATCCAGTATATCCTCACCTCCGGGTCGGTCTGTTTTTTCCTGTCCTTTGACCTCCACATGTAATGGGCTGATCAATGCACTGGTCTGGGTTGACAAGAAGTCTATGACTTTGTTGATGTTGTTGTATTCAAAGAAAAACCCGGCTTGTAGTTCGGTATTGAATTTTTCTTCAATCTGCTTTTGAAGTAACAGCAGGTCGGCAGAGTTCAGGCCTATCTCCATGATCGGACGGTCAAATTCTGCCGGGGTAATGCTGATGTCCAGCAGGGCATTTACTTTTTCCAGTAAATATTGACTGATTTGCTTTTTATCAACTGCCAGTACTCTGCCCTCTTTTGCCGGGGCACCAGATGGAGCCGAAGTTGCCGCCAGTGTTGAGAGGTAATCAACGACTTTGTTCAGGTTGTTGTATTCAAAGAAGAATCCTGGCTGCAATGGCTGGTTGAATTTCTCTTCGATCTGCTTTTGCAGTGCCATAAGGTCTACCGAGCTCAGGCCTGTCTCCATTACCGGACGGTCAAAATCGATCGTACCGGCATCTAACAGTCCGGTTGCTGCGTCCTTCAAAAATTGACGGATCCGGGGTTCGCTGAGGTTAGTTTTTTCCTGAACCGGCAATGGCTGGCCGGTTGCTGCTGACCGGTTCCTGTTATTTTGTGCTACCCGGCTGAGGATATCATATTCTATGAGTACGCCATAGCCCTGGTTAGCATAGTCCAGCGGACGATAGTTGGCAATGGGCTTTACAATTCTTGCCCCATGTGCATCGTGAAATGCCATAATCGGGTCTTGCTTGCTGCCTTTTTGCTGAATGTACCTTTCAATCGGCAGGTTTTCGCCGGCATTATAGTTTTTGCAAAGGCTTACTGCCACTACCCTGTTCACGCCGGGAACAAGGCTGCACCGCTGAAGCATGAATTCGAGCAACTGGTCTCCGTAGCCCAGGTTTTGCGTATCGGGGTGGATGTTTACAGCGATGAGCTGTATAATGGCTCCCGCGGGATCGTGCAATTCATGAACACTGCCGGAATCATGTTTTTCAATTTCAGCATCGTTAGCTATGCGCTGGCTGTAGATCACTCCAAGTACTTTCCCCTCTTTCTCTAGCACAAATTGTCCTTCGGGGTATTGCCTGATGCGTGCGAGTATCTGGGCCTTAGAAGTCCTTAACGGCTCCTTCCAGCATAGCTCTTCCAGTTCCAGCAGGGTTTTGATATCGCCTTCGGTGGCAAACCGGATGCTGTAATCTCTTCTAGTCAGGTGGTGCAGGCTAATCCGGCTATAGCTTGATAGTTCCGGGTATCCTTTAACTTGGTATTTGTTGAACAAGCCTGCGTTTGCTGCAAGGATCAAAAAGGCTTCTGCTCCGATAAGGTATTGGTGCGACAGGCCGTGAATGGTGTCGATATAGAAATTTCCGGACCGGTCGAGGTACTCAAAAGTTATGTCGGCCGGCAGTGTATGAGCCTCCTGAACCAGCAGTCGGGACTGGCCTATGCTGTCTGCCCAGGCCTGCAAATGTCGTTGCCAGTGACTTAAAACGGTCATGGCATCAAGTAGCTGTCCTTCCTTGTCCAGGTAGTACTTCAACTGGCCGGCCGCCATCGGAGAGAGCGATCCGTTAGTGTTTTTATTGGCATCAACCGTCAGGGCATGGTGGGCAAAAGTATGCAGGTAGACTACCTCCTTTGCTGGTTCCAACCCCACACCTTTAAGGGCCTTGCAAATGTCTCCGGGTTTATTGATATCGCCTGACAGGGCCTGATGCTCAATTCCGGCTGATTTTAAAGCCTGACTTGCGTTTTCCAGTTCGGTCTCATCACGGTCAAAGGCTATTATCTGTAACGGGTACTGCTCCAGGTTCCGGCCTCGGAGGGTGTGATCCTGTATGGTCAGGTAAATGTCTTTGAGCAACATACTATCGCCAAGGCCGGCAATAGCTCTCGGCTGCCGGTCCAAAGCCGGCTGATCAAAAATACTGATAATCTCCTGTTGCAGATCTTGCTTACAGCTATGGTTTTGTTTTCCGGTAAGTGTTGCTCTGAGTGCAGCTTCTTTGTTTTCCAAGGTGGGCTTGCCGTCACCAAACAGCAAATCACTCATGGTATAAAGCACAGGCCTGAAAGCTACGATTTCACTTAGCTCTTCTGCCTGCAGCAGTTGTCTGCCTTCAGGGGTGAGCTGTTTTGTGTCCGGGTCCATCCATGCCTGCTGTACAAACAGTTTTTCGATGGACTGTGCCAGGCTTTTGTCGAGTCCGCTGAGTACTTCGGCAAAGTTGTCTTCATCATTTTTCAATGCCTGAGCTCCTGCCTGTTTCAGGCCTGCAACCAGTGGCGTCAGGATGGCACCCCTCACCAGGCTGGCGGTCAGGGTATTCTTAATCAGGTCTTTCAGCAGTATTTTATCAATCTTTTTACCAAACGCCGCGGCGTAGGTCGTTTTGCTTAGCAGTTCTTCCGGATCGGCTGTATAGAGCGATGCCAGGTCAAGGTTTAACAGGTACTTGTCCACGCGATCGGTCAGGCGATAGGCATCGTTGGTGTTGCTTTCAAGCCAGCCCAGGGATTCCAGGGACTGAAGCGCCACTGAGAAGTAACCTTCGTTGGCCTTAAGTTCTTTTATCAGCGATGTGCGTTTACGGTATTTGTTTTTATCGAGTAGCGTAAAAAGCCCTTGCTTATGGCACGCTTCAATAACCGGTACAGCTACATAGCCATGACAGCAAAACTTCAATAATTTTAGCATCTAATTTATCCGGAAATATTAATGACTGATTAATTGGTTAACTGGGCCTCCTGCCCCTATCCCTGTCTGTCCCCTGACAGACTTTACACTCCCTCGGTCTGTCCCCTGACAGACCTTT
>NZ_SMLW01000680.1:73896-74230 GCF_009711405.1 Fulvivirga kasyanovii
TTACAGGCCTTTGCCGGGTGAGGCCATACACCGGCAAGAAATCCATACCCTAATCCATACCACGTCATTCCAAACGCAGCGGAGCGAAGCTTTGGAATCTCCCTATTAAATGTGCTACAGAAGGTTTGAGCACTGCCACGATCGGGGAGATTCCAGATATTTTGAAGGGGGTCATGAAATCACTTTTTATCACGAAAATTCTGGAATGACGAGAGTGAGAGCCGGCAGTGTTATCTTTTAAATGATAAGATGAACACAAGTTAAAACAATGAAGTAATAGCAAACTCAAAACTCCCTCTTCCGCGTCGGAGAGGGCATTCCGGCCAACGCTAAC
>NZ_SMLW01000680.1:74240-85616 GCF_009711405.1 Fulvivirga kasyanovii
CGCGTACTTTTTACTGCAGTGGTTTTTACTTGCAGTGCGGGGCTGTCGGGGGACAGCCTTGGGGTAGAGAAGGTATTATGCCACTACCTCTGCGGGTTGGTCTACTTCCATGACGTAGTCCATTCTGGCATTTCGGTATTTATCTTTGTCGAGGATCTTGGGCATTTTGGCGAACGCAAATGGCAACATGGCGGGGATCAGCCAGTTGGCCAGTGCGTATGGGAAGTTGCCTCCGGGGTCTACGGCGTCGTAGATGAATTCGTATTGTACTTCGCCATTATCCAGGGGGGTGTATTTCCATTTGTTGTGCATTTCGGTAACGCGGAAGTAGCGCTTATCCTCGGGCAGCATTTCGGGGGCGGCCACGAAGTTGAATTTCATTTCTTTGGTAATGGGGTCTTGTGAGAATTCTGACTTTACCACAAACTCTCTGTGTTTGAATGGGGGAAACAGTTTTTGCTTGAAGGTGTAGTATACCAGCTTCGGGTCTACGCCGTCTTTGTCGGGGTCCCAGCCGGGTATGTAGTATGAGTCGAACATGCCTACATCGTCGGCGGCATCGGGGTTTCTCATGAGGGCAAGGATGCTGGCCAACCTGCCTTTCAAGCGGCCGATGATCTTAATTTTCAGCCAGGTTTCTCCCGGGTTTTTCAAGGTGTAGACTTTCATACCTTTTTTGTCTGACTTTAGTTTCCATTGTCCTGAGCCTGAGTTTTTCCAGAGGGAGTGGGTCGAGGCTATGATGAATATTACCAGCAGTATTTCAACTGCGATCAATGCGATCATCCCTGTTTGCCCTTCCATGAATCGGTCCCAAAAGAAAGGTGCTGCCACAGCAGCGGCGACACTCAGCAGTGTCAGCATTAACAAAAAGCCATTGGTTTTACTTTTTCCTGAATGTTCCATGTTTTTAGTGTTTATTCTAGAAAATCAAAAGTCTTGATCTCAAGTGGTTATGGTTTGGTTAATTTATTGTTCTTAAAGGGTGGCAGCCAGGTGCCTCGACAGGTATTTGGCCAGGCATACGAGGGTAAATGTTGGTGTTACCCTGTCGTTTTCAGGCAATATGGAGCCATCGCAGACGTACAGGCCTTCGTATTCGGTCTGGAGTTTTTCATCGACGTGTTCCTTGATCTTCAACGTGCCCAATGCACCTCCTGATATGAGTTCGGTTTTAAAGATCTTTCCGGCCCCGGCGTTTTCAAGGATCTGGCGCGCCACACCCAGTCCTTTCTCCAGTTTGCGGTGGTCATTATCTGTCAGTTTTTTATTGAACTTACCGTCTGCCGTGAGTTCACCGCCTACGGGTTCTTTGACTTTCACGGTAATACCTACGTGCCTTGGATAGGCAGCTATTCGCAAGGGTTTGGCTGAAACGAGCATACCTACATTGAACAGAAAGCGATGGAAATTAGCATCCATCAGTTCGATCTCATCATCCACTTTGGCGCCCATGCAGCCACAGAAATTCTCTGCTGACGAAAGGCCACGGATAGAGCCAATAAGGCCGATGCTGGGATTGATGTAGAAGCCGTGGCTCACTACGTTCTTTATGCCGCTTTCGCGTAGGATTACCGGCGTGGCCAGGGAGCCTGCGGCGAGGACTATCTTTTCACCGTAAGCTTTGAATACTTCTTTTTTCTTGCCAATGGTGTACTCCACGCCAATAGCTTTTTTATTGTCGTGTATCACTTTTGACACGGTGGCCTGGGTGATCAGTGTGGCCCCGTCCCTCAGGGCGCTGTCTACAAATGTCCTGGCCTTCCACTTTACTTCGTAGAAGTTTTTATTATCGAATTTTGACTGGTCTACGAGCATCAGCTTTTTCTTCCAGTCGTAGCCTAGTGCCCTGGCGCTTTCTCCCAGCTTTTTTGCCTGGGCACCTATGAAGTTGTCCGATATTTCGGAAATGGGCAGTTCTTTACATGCCTCTTCCAGGTCTTCTGTCAGGTCGATGCCCAGGTTTTTAAATGTATCAACCGGCGGCAGGTCGGCTACAGCGAGGTACATGGCCGTGCTGCCTCCGGTGGTAAACGCACGCATGTCTTTGAGTTTACCGGCTACGGGCACTTCATTAGAGATCTTGGCATAGGCCATCAGTGATTCCTTCAGCGGATCATTGCCTCCACGCTCCAGGATCAGGACGTTCTTGTGCTTGCTGCTCAACTCCTTCGCAATGGTAGCGCCGCAGGTTCCCGAACCCACGATAATGGCATCAAAGTAATTTTCTTTATTTGAATAATTCATTTGTTAGTATTGAGATTTTAGTCGTGAGTCATGGTTTAGTCGTGAGTCAGGAGTATTGAGTATTGAGATACTCACGACTCAATACTCCTGACTATTCTACTATTTAAGGTTGCTGCGGTATTTGGTCAGGTTTTGTTCTCTGAAGGCAAAGTCTTCGAGGGTCCTGGTAGTCAGGAATTCATCTGCTACTTCCTGGTCAAATGCCACGGATACCATGTTCATCATGCTTATTCTTCGGGTGGCTACGTTGTTCATGGTGAGTTTTCTGGCTACCCATACATCATCCACTTTTTCTACGTCTGATACGGTTAGCTGCTTGTAAAGCTCTCCTCTCACGTACAGGTTCTTTTTCAGGCTGATGAACCTGTCTTTGTCTATCCATGAGGTGGTTTTGCTGTATTTTGATTTTTTGGCCCTTTCTGCTGTGGGGGTGTATTCGATCACCCATACGTCGCGGCCTTTGTAGTTTTCTTCGCCCAGGATCTCAAAGTTGTATTCATTGATTTTCAGGTCTTCCATGTCTTCAAGGGAAAATTCGGAGCCAAAGAAGCTTCCGCTGTCGTCGTTGCTGTCGCTGCTTGAGGCCAGGCGCTTTACTTTGCTCAAAGCAGGCAGGTAGATCCAGCTATCGTTGTCCTTGCCGGGCTCGCCGTACTCATAGGTAAGCATGCCTACCCCCTGCTCTTTTTTAGGTTCTATAATGATGGAGACTGAGCGGCTGTCTTCGTGGTCGTCGCCATAGTTTTTAGCTATGCTTTCCAGCACTTTGTTCCTGGGCTCTTCCGTGCATACTATCCTATTGTCGGATATGGTGTATTTGCAGGTGGAGAGCTTTATTTTCTGAATTGAAGAGGTGAAGGACCCTTTAGCGACCTTCTGTACCTTTTTCATAATATCCTTAGCCGACTGGCCTGAGAGGGTCTTTATTGAAAATGAGGATGCCAAAACTGCCAGGACTACCAACACAACAATCTGATTTCTTTTCATTATTTATGTTTTTAGATTGAAAAAGATTAAAAATTACTTCTGCACTACCATTTCTCCCTGAAGTTTCATTTTGGCCTTTTTTTGGAATTTCGGTTTGAAAACGAGGATCAGGGCCGGCAGTAAAAACAGGTCGCACATGAGGGCTGAGAAGATGGCAATGGAGCCGAACTTACCTACATTGGCGGTTCCCTGCATGGCTGAAAAGGATAGTATGCCAAACCCCAGCCCTAAAACAAGGCTGGTAAAGGTAGCAGCCTGGCCTACTTCTTTAATCGTATGGTGTAATGCTGATTTGATATCACCGTCTTCTGCCTTGAGTTTATCTTTATACCGGCTGATAAAATGGACGGTATCGTCTACAGAGATACCCACAACAACAGGCAGCAGCAGGAGGATATCAATATCTACAGAGTTGCCGGTAAGGCCCAATAAGCCCAATGTAAGCATGGATGGAATGAGGTTCGGAATAATGGCGATCAAACCTCCCTGTAACGAACCGAATACGAACATCAGTACAATGGTGATGGTTATCAGCACTACTATGATGTTTTGCAGTCCGTTACCTGCTATGATCTGTACAAACTTCATGTTCATAGGCAGTGCACCGGTTATGGACACTTTGGTATCTGGGTATTGCTGTTTAAGCTCTGCTATGGTGGCATCAATGTCCTTGTGCATACGCTCATAAACTTTCATGTATTTATGGGAGCCTACATTGTACAGTTGCACGGAGATGTGTGATTTACTGTAGTTATCCGAAACCTGTTTTCTGCGGTCTTCGGGATTAGCCATGTTGAACATGAAAAGGGTCTGGGCCAGCACATTCTGTTCATCGGGGATCACGTACATGTCCTCTCTGCCTTCATTCAAAGTCTGATTGGCCTTCTTCACGACTTCTACGAGCGATGAGGTGCTTACCACTACTTCGCTGTAGTTTTTCTCCAGGGTACGCTGCAGTTCGTCGATTTTTTTCAGTACAAACGGGTTTTCAAAAGCATTGGCCTTATCGAGATCCAGATAGATCTCCATGTTGAGGCTGCCCATCATTTTTTCATCAATTATTCTGGCTGACTCTCTGTATGGATTGCCCTCCACAAACTGGTTGGCAATGTTAGTATCTACTTTGAGCATGGTGGTGCCGTAGATGGTGAGCCCCAATACGATCAGAAAGAAGAAGATAATACCAACAGGATTTTTTCCTACCACTGACAAAACGTTGTCGAGCCTTCTTTGCAGGAAGAGTGAGAAATTGGGGATGTATTTTCCGCTGGTGAAGGTAAACTTCTTTTTCTTCGCCTTATCTGGTAGTCCGGGAGCCCAGGCATCGAGCATAAGGGGCAACAGGAAAATGGTCAGGATACAGGCAAAGGCAACACCTGCGGCCGACATGATCCCAAACACCTGGATACGTGGGATGGGGATAATGAGACATGCCAGCATACCTATGATGCTGGTCAGCGCCGTAAGAGTGATGGCTTTATTGGTGGATTTGAATACTTTTTCTACGGATGTGCGACGGTCATAACCCTGATTGCGGAAAAACAGGAAGCCGGAGAATATGTGTGAAGCATCGCATACACCAATGGTCAGGATCAGCATTACGGTAAGCATCAGGAATACGGTTACTTCCACTTCCATCCAGCCTGCGAGGCCGATGGTCCAGACGGCACTGACTATAACGATCAGGAGTGACCAGACCACTGCACTGAATGACCGGACGAAGAACCATAGCAATACGGCGATGATCAGCAAAAGCCCCATGTAGATCGGGCCGGCTTCGCTGCTGGCGATGGTCTGCTGCTCATAGGCCAATGGTGCGTTGCCTACGGCATAGTAGTCGAAGTGCTCTTTGTATTCCGGCTTGTATAGAATGGCATTGATCTCTTCCATTAAGGGGACCAGCTCACTCAAATCGGCATGTTTGAAGCGTACACGCTCTTCGGTTTTCTTTACTTCTGCTTCGCTGAAATCCTCTACTACGAGTTCGTCCAGCGCTTCCAGTTCATCCATGGCCAGCTCCTCAGGTGCTTCCGCCACTTCTCCTTCCGGATCGCCGGAGGTCCCTTCTTCGTCTTCGATAAGCTCGGTACCATAATCTGTTTCTATGAGTATGCCGCCGTACTTCATGTCTTTGGAGAAGAAGAGCAGCGGGAAAGACCTTTGAGTCTGGGCAAGCTTGCGAAGCTCCTCGATCTCTGCCTGGGTCCCTGGGATATTCTCACCGATCAGTTGCCGGGAAACCAGTACATCGCCATCAGCCATCAATAGCTGCGCATTCAGGATGGTGTTGACCTTCACAATGTGCTTTAACTGGGTGGAGTCACTGGCATATTTTTCGGCAATGATGTCTTCATAGATCCCCTTTACGGTTTCCAGGGATTTAGGGGAAAATACGTCACCATCCTCAGGTTTGTAAACAATGTAAACACCTTCGTTGCTGCCAAACTGTGCCTTGAACTCGTCCATGGCTACCAGTACAGGGTCGTTTTCCTTAAACCACCCTTCAATGGTCATATCAAATTTGGTTTTGGGTATGCCCAAAAAGGTGAATACTGTAATAGCGACAAAAGCCAACCAGATAATCAGTCTTCTTTTCCGAACCATGTCGGTAACACTTTCCAGAAAATGCGGTTTCGGGTTTTTACTCATAATTACACTTATTAATGATCCTATGGATTTTAAATGCGTACAGGCAACAAATGAAAATACTTGTTACCTGCTTTAGATGTTAAATTTTATCGGTTTATGCTTTTGAAGCTCGTTTTTTCCTTACAGGGGCTTTCTTTGGCTTGGTTTTATTGAAGAAAGCGCTGACCTTTTTAGCTATTTTTTTGCTATTGTCCTTGTCGATCACCGAAAAGTGATTGGCCTCAACCGGGATAATCTGCACCGGCTTACTCAGCAATTCGTTCCATCCATAATCTTCCGATGCATTCTTATAGGTATCGAGATAACCTTCGGTAGCTTTAAAGAGTAGTACATCCACGGCTGCTGACAATTTTGAAGGCTGATATGCACGGCAAAATTTATCATTGGCTATGGTTGTATGAATGCTTGTGGCGAGTTGCTCTTTGGGAAAGTTGAAGCCGAGGTCTTTGATGTTGTCGTATATGTAATCCACGATCTGGTCTTCAGGCACTTTCTTTAATGCTTCGGCATCCAGGTCTACGTGTTGCCCGGATGAGCTGATGAAGATCGACTTGATCCCCTCTACGAGGTCTTCGATCATATGCCCGTCGGGCAGTGTGGGCGACATGCAGTCAACCAGGATCAATGTCTCCACTTTTTCTTTCTGCTCAAGCAGCATTCTGGCCATTTCATATGCTATGGTACCACCGTTGGAGAAGCCCAGCAAACGGTAAGGGCCTTTGGGTTGTACTTCTTTAATGGCTTCGATATTGGCTTTGGCTATGGCCTCCACACTATCCAGTGATTCTACCTGGCCAATCACCCCTACGGTTTCCAGGCCGTAGAACGGCTGGCTGGTTCCCAGGGCTGAGATCAGGTGTTGGAGGGTGATCACATTGCCATCAGCACCCGGAACGGCGAAAACAGGCCTTTTGCTACCTTTGGCCTGCATGGGTACCAGTATTCTTCGCTTTAGTGCCTCTTCACCTTCTTCTGCTTTCACCTTCGCCCTGTCACTGGCCTGGCCTGCCCGTGTATTATCCCGGGTGACGTTGAGCTTTTCAATTTTTGGGGCAAAGTGCTCCACCAGGTATCCTGACAGTGTTTTCACCTCTGAGTAATTAAACAAAATGGCCGGTGAAATGGTGATTTCCAACAGGTCATTGATCTGGGCGATCATGGTGATCAGGCCGATAGAGTTCATGCCCAGGTCCAGGAAATTGACATCTTCTGCAATTTCAGCCATCGGCTTGTTCAGTTGCAGCGCTATTTCATGTTTTAGGAAGAGCTCCAGTTTATCAGCGGGTTTCATGGCTTTGCTTTCTCCGGTCCCTTCATCAGACATAAAAAAGAACCACTCTGCTTTCATAGCGGGTGCGCCATTGGCTTTAGCTGTATCCTGTTTAGCAGGTTGCCGGAGCTGCTTTGCGGCAACTGCCGGTTTCTCTGCTCCATCCACATCTATCCAGTACCTTTCTTTGGCAAAAGGATAGGCAGGTAAGGATACCGGCCGGGCTTTTTTATTTTCCCAGACCACTTTCCAGTCGATCGGCAGGCCGCTGATCCACAACTGGGCAAGCTGCTGCCACTGTGCTGCCTGTAAGCTCTGGCCCACCATGGTATTGATCATGTCCCTGGTCAGGATATTCACAATGCGGTTTTCTTTGGTGACGTTGATATTTCCGCAGAAGATCCCTTTCTTTTCCAGGGATGTCCCTTTGCCGGAATCTTTAACCAGTTTTAGCTTTTCAAGCAACTCAGTGTGGTTCGAAGCTACTATGGCCAGCCTTTCATCCATAGCATCACGCCCTGTTTGCAGGGTGTAGATCATGTTTTGAAATGATATACCTGCTCCATGGCCTGAAAGGTAACTGATATATGAATCGATGTATTCATCGAGACGCTGTTCATCTTTTGCGGAAAGCACAAACAGTTGCGGAGATGTTGTGGCTTCGTCTTCCGGAGCTACTTCGCGGTTCATGTACTCTTCCAGCACAATATGCAGGTTGACACCGCTATCGGCAAAAGAGTTAAGTCCTGCCCTGATGGGTGTGCTATTGTCTTTGCGCAGTTCGTCAAAAGCCAGCTCTTTATTGGCGATATACAGTGGGTGCGACGGGTTGTCGATATCCAGAAAGGTGTTGGTCTTCTCTCCTGAAATGGTCACCGGAAATTTCTTATGGTAAAGCGACAGGGCCAGCTTGATGAAACCGGCCAGTCCGCTCACGGCTTCAAGGTTGCCGATATTTCCTTTCACGCTTCCCAATGCACAATTTTTCTCTTTGGCTTTGTGTCCTTTAAATACGTTTTTAACGCCTTCGTACTCAAATGAATCTCCCCATTTGGTAGCGTAACCGTCCACTTCAATGTAGTTAACGGATTGCGGGTTTATCAGGGCTTTTTTGTAGCAGTTGGTGATGGCTCCGGTAATGGCTTCGTGTTTAACCTCTGATAAGAAACGGGCATTGCCTCTGTTGCTCTGGTGGCTGGCTTTGATCACGCCATAAATTCTGTCGTTGTCTCTTTCGGCATCTTCCAGCCTTTTCAAAACCACGGCTGCCACGCCTTCTCCCCTGGTGAAGCCATCGGCATTGTCATCAAACACGCCGCATGTACCGGTGGGAGACAGCATGCCGTATTGCGACAATGAGATATAATCATCGGCGAACAGGTTTAAGGAAACACCACCTACTACTGCTACGCTGCTTTCCTGATTGGCCAGCGAGTAATAGGCGCGGTTGATGGCTACAGCCGAGCCTGCACAATTGACATTGATGGATTCGCTGGGGCCGTAAAGGTCAAACAGGAATGAGAGCCTGTTGGCCAGGTAATAGGTCGGGCTTGATGAGGTAAAAACCGGCCCGTATTTGCCTACGGGGATCTTGTCTATGTTTCTTCTCAGGTAGTTTTCGTACTCTGAATATTCGTAGGCCACATATACACCAGTATCTGATCCTGCCAGGCTTTTTGGCGCTATACCGGCATCCTGAAATGCTTTGTAAACTTCCTGCATCAGCAGCCTTTCCTGAGGGTCGATCAAAAGTGCTTCCTCAGGTTCAAGGTTGAAGAATTCCGGGTCGAAGCGGTCTATATCGCTGAGCAATGCACCCCATTTGGACACGGTCTTGCCCGGGGTGGCAGATGGCTCGTAGTAATCTTCCCAGTTCCATCTTGATTTTTCAATTTCCCTGATGCTGTTCTTTTTGTTCATCAGGTTGTGCCAAAAGGCCTGTGCATCGGGTGCGTCCGGAAAGTTGCAGCTCAGGCCGACAATAGCCACATCGCAGGTCTGACGTGGCTGCGCAGCCGGGGTATGGGTTATTGTATGCTTTTTAACTTCATGACCGTTGCCATTGCCGTGATGTTTATGAACGGTGTCATAGTAGAACAGCAGATCGTCGGTATGATGGGTCAACAGGGTTTCAACTATTTCATCCACTGACCGGAACGACCTGTATGAGAGGTCAACATTATATTTTTGATAAATGTAGCGCAGCAGGTCCTGGTGTGACTCCCTGACTAGTTTTCTACCACGCAATGCCCGGTTGGCACCGGTCTGCCTCGAAGGAGCCGGATTGACCTCCTTTTGCTTTTCGACGGGAGCACTTTGAGGCGCTGCTTCTGCCTGAACATCAGGCACTTCGTTAGTCTCAGGCTCATGGCTGTCCTCGTCCTCCACGGTTATTTCCTCTTCCAGCAATTCGGCCAGCTCTGTTATATTGCTGACATTGACGAATTTTGAAGGGGCGAGTGTAATGTTGAATTTCTTGGAGATCTTATTGATCAACTCCATCGAAATGATCGAGTCGATACCAAAATCTTCAAAATTGGCATTTACATCCAGCTTGCCGGCAGGAAGCCTTAAAGTGGTTTCGAAGATCGTGGTGATCTCCTGTAATACATTGTGTGTGGTTGCTACCGTCATATCATCACTCCTTTCTCCTGGAAATTTTTCAAATCAGAAACGATCAAATCGCGTAGTTTTTCCATTTGATCATCTTTTTTCGGTTCCTGTACGGGTTTGTTGGTTTTATCTGCACGGGCAGGTGTAGCCGCCTGTACTTCTTCCTGCGCATCATCTTCTTCTGCCGTATCAGACTCATAGAAGAAGCCTTCTTTCAGCAGGGTATCTGCGCTTTGCTTAATTGCTTTTATGATGGCCTTTATATCCTTGTCGGAATGGACAACGGTAAGGAAGCAGTTACCTGAAGGACTGGTCTCCACACCATTCATTCTCATTAAGATCATCAGCAGTTCTTTCACTACACCATTGGGGTCATCGAGGAATCTGAACCTGAATAATGAGCTGAAATATTCAATCACTATGGGTACTCTTTTCATGACAAAGAAAGAGTTCAGCTCTTCGCACATGAGCATGGTCTTTTCGTTCAGATCCTGTAAGAAGCAGGCATTGGGTTCACATGCATCTTTTCCTGAGGCCGAGCACCTTTTCTTAATCTCCGTAAGTATGGCCAGTGTAGCGGCCAGCTTGATCGGGTTTCTGGTGTGTGTACCTGCCATGAGGGCTTTTTTCACACTCGGCATGGAGTTGTCGTCATAATCAAACACGCCTCCATCTACGAAGTTCATGTATTTGGCCGGGCCGGCGATCATACCTGAGGGCATGCCTCCTGCGGGGATCTTGCCATAGGTGGCCAGGTCGCCTTTGATTTTCCAGAGGCCCTGTACACCGTTGCAGCAAGCCCTGAAGCCTGTGATCATTTCATCCATGATCAGCAGGACGCCGCTTTCCAGGGTCAGCTTGCGCACTTCTTTCAGAAATTCTATGGGCTGGTTGGCAGGGTTTCGTGATTGCACGGGTTCTACCAGCACGCCTGCTATCTCATCGGCCCGCTCTTCAATGACGTTGAGGTGGTCCATATTGCCATAGTCGAGCACGATCAGCTCATCGGCAAACTCCTGTAGCATACCCAGCCCCATGGCAATGCTGTTGCCAAACTGGTCTTTGGCGGCAAGCACTGCATCGGACAAGCCATGAAATGCTCCTTCAAAAATGACTATTTTCTTCTTTTGTGTGGCTGCACGGGCAATCCTAACGGCCCACATTACTGCTTCGGTGCCTGACTGTGTAAGGAGCACACGCTCATGCCCTGTAAGCTCGCTGAACAGTTTGGTCACCTGGGTGAGCTCTTCGGTATAGCCTACCAGCGGGTATCCTTTATCGAGCCGGTTTACGATGGCTTCTTTGATGAAGGCCGGCTGGTGCCCAAACAGGTTGACACCATTATCGCTGGCTATATCGATGTATTTGTTGCCATCGACATCATACAGGTATGCGCCGTCACCTTTTTCGTAGGTCAGGTGAAACTGTAGCGGTTTCAAAGCCTTTTTCAGCCCACCGGTCTTCCTCTGGTCTACCAGGTGTGTTTGGTGCATTGATGCATTCTCCTTGGATTTGGGAGCTGTTTTTGCCATCTCCAGTGCCATTTTTTCAATAAACTGCCTGTGCCTATCTTCCAGTTGCAGCTCTGTCATCGCCTTCATGATATTACC
>NZ_SMLW01000293.1 GCF_009711405.1 Fulvivirga kasyanovii
AGCGGAATGAAAGTAGCTATTACCAGTCGCTCACAACAGGCGGCCCTTGAGGCGGCTGAAAAGCTTGGTAGCTTGGGGAGCGGAGAGGTATTGGCTATAGAGGCAGATGTAAGGAATGCCGACTCTCAAAATAAGGCGGTTGCCGAAGTGCTACAGAAATGGGACAAGTTGGACGTGGTGATTGCCAATGCAGGATTAGGGCACTTTGGGTCAATTGAGGAACTGACCCCGCAACAGTGGCAGGAAACCATAGATACAAATTTAACAGGAGTGTTCAATACTGTAAAGGCAGCCATTGATCCGTTGAAAAGTAGTAAGGGCTATATCATAACCATATCAAGTCTCGCTGGCACTAATTTCTTTGCCGGTGGTTCGGCCTATAATGCCAGCAAATTTGGCTTGACCGGTTTTACACAGGCTATTATGCTCGACCTTCGTAAATATGGCATACGGGTAAGCACTATCATGCCAGGTTCGGTTTCTACTTACTTCAATAACCATGAGCCGGGTGAACAGGACGCCTGGAAGATCCAGATCGAGGATATTGGTGAAATGGTAGTAGACCTGCTGCGACTAAGCCCGCGTACGTTGCCAAGTAAAATTGAGGTCAGGCCAACTACTCCTCCAGGCAATTAACATCTACAGCATAGTCTCATGTAAAAGTATGAAAATGGAGTTCAGGTGCTTTGCTCAACTTTGAAATTGTAGCAGAGCACCGGAAACCCAAAAAATTGCAACTTGATAAAAACAGCCCAGAGGTATTTACGTTGGGACACGATGGATGTACAAAAGAAATGTTTGTTTTTACTTCAAAATGCAAGATAAATGCACTAATCTGAGGCATTTAAATATTAAAAATGTTGACCCTCGTAAGTTTGAACATGTAAGTTTTAATGCCAGAATGTTACAATTTTTGATGGTGATAACCTCATATTCGCTTATAGGCAATAAGTAATTTTTAATTCTCGTAATTAAATATGTAATATATATTAACTAGTTAGTTATATGATTTAATAAATAATTAATATTTTTGCAGATACCAATTAATCTATTTATTGTGCAAAAAAACTTAACATCAGATAAGATCAATCTGCTCGTGATTGATCGCTGGTTGTTGGAAGAAGAAATGACGCTGGAGCAGGTAGGAGAGGTAATACCAACAATATTTTATGTAATTAACCCTGATTTAACCATCAGATATATCAACTCTATCGGGTACCGTTGGCTTAATCTTGACCCTGGCCAGGCCGGCAGGACCTCAATTTCCATTACCAATTATTACCACCCTGATACCTTGCACGTAGCCAGGTCCCAAATGCACCAGTTTTATAATTTACAGAATACCTTTGATATACAGTATGACTTACAGAAGGTATGGTATGAAAGAGACTCTGAATACAAGCTTAGCCTGATCACTACCAAATTTTCTAAAAACCTCGATGGATTATTATCTACCGTAACACCACTGGAAGAGCTGCCAAACCTCAGGGAGAGGATCAGCGGGCTGGTTGCCGGTAAGTCATAATTGTCTTCGGTCTATTTCACCACTTTGCCGGCTACAATATACATTAAACTTCCCCCGGCAGATATATATTTTTGTTCGATAAGCTGCTTCAGGAGCTTTTCCTTGTACATCATTACATAGTTCCAGTAGATGTCAAAGTCGGCTTTTTTGCCACCGCCGGCTTTAAAATACCAAAGGTCGCGATCATAATTGAAACCACCGCCACCACCGGTTTCCAGCCAATCAATTAATTGAGCTACCCGCACTCTTTTCTCACGCGTGTCATAAGGAGGGATACAGGAAAGTGCCTTGTCAGAGATCCAGACCTGTATGTCTTCCAGACCCACTTGTGTGAAAAGATCAGGAAGGGCATCGCCAAGTGAATTAAAGCCAAGCCCCAGCTTTCGTTTACCCTTTTCACACCTCAGGCGCACTTCTATGATCTTCATCATATCATCAATATCGAAGTGTGTTTGGGCATAGTTGTCGAACATCAGCGTATGCACAAGGTTGTTTGGCTCTATGGCCACTATCCAGCCCTCATTTCGTGTGATACGTTTCATCTCTTCGAGTACGTGCATAGGTTCATCTACATGTATGAGCAGGGTCTGGCAAAAGGTTAAGTCCATTTCGTTGCTCTCAAAAGGAATGTCCATGGCATCACCTTCCACAAAGTGAAATTCGTTTCCATGTTCTCGGCTCTTCTTTTTACTTTTCTGACGAGCCTTTTTGATGTGCCCCTTTTCAAAATCCATTCCTTTAATAACAGTGGCATCCGGAAAAAATTTGGAAAGTGTAAATGACATCGTGCCTATACCACATCCTATATCGGCTACTTTTTGGCACTGGTCAAAATCTAGTCTTTTGGACAGAAGCTCCAGGTAGTCCTCATTCCACCAGTATTCCCGTTCTTCGGTAAGCACTGATTCCGAATGTTGCTTTTCAATACTTTTTTGATGCGCTGCGCTGTTATATTTACCCATTATAGATTTTTGTAACTATGCTCAACTTACCCATGAGCTTTGGTTTAATTCAATAAATGAAGATCGGCCTTACTTTTCTATTGATGATGTGTGAAAGGCTGGATCACAGGGATCAGAAATGTTATAGAAGGACGGTCAAATAAGGCCTGTATTATTTTGCAAAGGTAAGGCATTAACCGCAGAACTTTGTCACGGACTTGCCTAATTGCCAAGTGTAAAATAGAAAACTGATCCTTCATCAATTTTTCCTTCGGCCCAGATACGGCCGCCATGCCTTTGTACGATCCGGTTAACTGTGGCTAGTCCTATCCCTGTTCCTTCAAATTCACTTTCGCTATGTAGCCGCTGAAAAACCCCGAAAAGTTTCTCATAAAAGTTCATATCAAAGCCTGCACCGTTATCCTTAACAAAATAAACCACCTCGCCATTCACTTGTTGGGAGCCAATATGGATCGATGGAGCCTCCTTTTTAGAGGAGTACTTGATGGCGTTGGAGATGAGGTTCTGATAAACCAAAGACATCATGAGCTGGTCTGCTTTGGCAGAGGGAAGCGGATCAATAGCAACAGATACGTTGCAGGCCCAGAGGTTGTAAGGTCTCTGACAGTACTTTGTGCCAGGTCCCTCATATCAATTTTTATCTTCCAATTGATTCCCTTTCCAGCTACTAACCAAAAGATGGTTACTAAAAAGTTGTTAGTTTATGATTGTCAGTTAATTGTATTAACTTTAAAGTTTAGTAACCTATGCGTTAGCTGAAAAATACCCCGTCTTCTATTCAAAAAGTAATACCTAATGTTGAGTAATGACTTATACCGGTTGTTCAGTTGCTTTTGCCTCGTGTACTGATTTCTGTAATTTTCAACTTAATATATGGAGAAGACGTTCCTCAATTCATAAGAAACCGAATAATAAATGGTTGAACATCATCAAGGGAAAAAACATATGAGAAGGAATTAATCAATAAATAGATTATGTCAGGATACACTTTCGTTCAAATTCCACAACTAAAACAAGCCCTGTTAAAACAAAACTTACAATTAGCACTTGATTATGTTCCTGTGGTAAATATTGAAAATGATGAGTGGGAATATGTAGCACTAATAGGTGAGTTTGAAGCCATCTTTCGTGAGCTTTATGCAGAAAAAAAGTCAAAAGTACTTATGTGTTTTATGCGTTTAGTAGCTTTCTCAGAACACATTTATTACTCAGAAGATTGGCCACAGTTTACCGATCTGGTTTCAAACATATTGGCTGTTATTGCTGAACACCCTTACAGTGAGGAAAATGAGCAACTGATAGACACTTTAATGAAAAAACTAAATTTAAAATCAGGTGATGTCATTATGCATGGAAACCTAAACTATAACCTTGCTTGCTTTTTTGCTAATAAAGGAGATACTAAAACAATGATGGAGTACGTTTTGCGAGCATCTTTTTCACTTGAAAAGGAGCAATTTTTTCAAGAACCATGTTTTGCTCTATATAGAGATCAGCCATTCTTTAGGGAACTTTTAGAAAAGTTTGATTATGGTTATGCAACTTGGTGGACAGATATTTGGCCTATTGAAGATTGGTATGAAGAGTCTTCATTAGCAAAAGAAATAGAAAGGTTAAAAAGAAACTAAGGGAGAAAATCTGAATTGTAAAACTCTATTTATGGTGAGGTGAATAGACATAATCTCTGAAACCCTTTTGCCTTTTGAGGTTTCATAAGGCAAATAGAACAAGGCTAGACCTATGATCATAAAACATAATGCGGTATTTGGGGCCATACTATTGGTGTTGCCAACTACTACATCAACCTGCAGCTTATCGTGAAAAAGGAGCTCGTCTATGTTGTTCTCTATACCCAAAACCATACCCGAGATTTTGATGATACAAATCACCGTAATGCCAAGAGCAACCGCTTTTGCCCACGTGGTGCGGTAGCTTTGAAATGAGAAAAGCAGAAGGGACGTAGCTGACATAATAAAGCAAATCGCGGTCAGCGGGTTCATGGCAACCAGCCCAGGAATTACGCGTTTCAGCACACCAATATTAAACTGCCAGCCAATCAACACTGCAATGGCTACACCTATAACCACATAAGCCAGATATTTAGA
>NZ_SMLW01000377.1:0-2401 GCF_009711405.1 Fulvivirga kasyanovii
GAATGAATACTTAACAGATATAAGATGCAATAAATAAGAATGACAAAATGCCCTCAGTGGTGCGGGTCAACATTGTTATTTTTATGATACTCTATCTTATAGAGGAACATCTGGGCCATTTTACCAGCTCGCCATTTAGCTTCCCTTGCTAGCTCTCCGGTGAAATTCTCATCTACTGTCTGATAAAATAAATACAGCCAGCGGTCAAAATGAGCTCTATTTACTGGAAGGCCTGCATGGGGAGCAAATGGGCTGCCATGGTATGTATGTTCCTCTAAAAGAATGGTCTGCCAAAACCTGTACATCCTCTCCAGATGTTTCGGCCATTGATCACCAATTTTCTCATTAAATACAGAAGCAAGCCGATCATCTTCCCGCACTTTATCGTAAAATGAATCAACAAGAAGCCTGATATCTGCCAACTCCAATATTTCCTTATTCATCCTGATGAGTATTTAAAATTCTACCTCCAATAGTTATTAGCCGCAGCGATAGTTTGAAATTCAATAGCGACAACTTGTGCTGATCCAATGAGCTGATTAGTATCATTGGCATAATCAGATCGTAATTTTTTCCTGATCTCCGGGTCAGTTTGTATTGCGGCTATTGATTTGCGCGCGAGTTTAATGGCTAATTCCCTGCCCTCCTGCGGAGTAGCTGTAATTAATGATGGGATGTAGTTTTCGGGGTTTTCCATGATAGATTAATAAATTAAACTAGTTTATTTTTAGATTTATTAGTGCCTATTTTTTGAAGACTTGATTTTATTATTCTATTTCTCAACACAATGTATATGAATTTCATTTCCAGAAATGATCACCCCATTTTTTATCAGGATCTGTAGTCTCCCTTGATAATATTTCAATCAAATGCTGCAACTGCTCATCGGTAGCTTCCTCCTGGATGACATTAAAAAGTTGTCTTTCCTCAAAACGTATATGTTGTTCTAATTCCTCTTCAATAAGAGAAATAGCCCTCTCAATATCATTTGAATCTAAAAATAACCTCTCTAATTTTCGATGTTGGACAATTGCCTTCTTCACCATCGGATTTTCATTTCCAATAATTGGAAAAACATGCTCCTCTTCTTCCTGAAAATGTTCCTGAAGATGGTTTTTAAAAAACCAGTCGGTATATTTTTTAATACGCATAAATGGTATATCCTTTCTGATCGCTTCCCGGATTTTATAACAGAGCAGCAATCCATGATGATGGTCACGACTTAATGATTTGAGAGCTTCATGTCTTTTAATTGGCGCCATTAAAATTTTATTTAAATTGATATTATTTTAAATGTATGTACCCCAGTTGGCTTTTTCTTCCGCCGACCAAAGATTAGGAAAAAACCTGCGTTGCTGATATTGAGGATGAAGATATCTTTTCCATTTGCTTCCGCCGGTAGCTGCTTTGGTAGTTCCTTTACTATCCAAATAATGCCCCGCTGTACGTAAATGAACCAACGGCCATTTAATATTGTACAGCCGATCAAAATCTCTAAGGGCCAGCCTCAAGTTTTCAGGCAGACTACCTTTTATTTTTATTAATTTATCCTGTAACGTATTCCCCTCTAATCCTTTTGCAAGTGAAATGAGTTTATTCAGATATTTCTCCTCAAACAAACGTAGTGTCAGCTTTGTATTGCCGGTTTTGCGGTCATAACCGGCATTACGCCAGTAAATATTGCGAAAGTAATCTTCCGCAGTAGGGTTTTGGGGAAGCTCGGATTTATCATTTTCATTCACAAGGTTCAATAAAGGGGTACAATGCAGTTCAATGTAACGGAACTGAACACTTTGGAAACCGCTCGCGGGCGTCAGGGCCATTCTAAAGGCATTATAATCATCACAATCCATCCCCTCGCGCATAACATCATATGAGGTAATTAACATATCGGTGTAGCGGATAATTCGTCTGATTTTTTGAATGATCTTGGTGGGATCAAAAGCAGTATCCCCTGTAATTTGCTCCAGTTCATGCAGGATTAATTTCAGCGTCAGCTCCGTAATCTGGTGATACATAATGAAGATGGTTTCATCCTTGTATTCGGTCCTGGGCCGCTGCAGGGAGAGCAGCGTTTCCAATTCCACATAATCCCAATAGGTGATTGGTTTAGCTTCAAGCAAACCTTTGAGGTAAGCCTCGGGATTTTCACCCAATTGCCGATACTTTTCTTCCAGCTGTTGCAGAAGTTTTTGATCCATAGTTTATAAATAGGTTAATTCCAAAAATTAAAAGACCTGCCACTTTAATGATTTCGGCGAGCACGAAATAAAAATGCAAATTGGAAGAAGGTAAGATTTGGTTATTAATTATGGCTGTTGCCTGCGTATCGAGCGCAGGTAGCAACCATAATGACTGTAAGATGAGGACCAATAGAGGTATCAATAAAAATACATTTCTC
>NZ_SMLW01000377.1:2659-7730 GCF_009711405.1 Fulvivirga kasyanovii
GTAAATACAAGTTGCCCTATACCAAGGCCTAATTCAATAGTAATACCCGGTGCACGAAATTTAAGCCAGGCCTCCATAAAACTAATGGCGCACACAAAACCTATCCACAAAAAGGTGCAGGCGAATTGGAATGCTAAGGTTGATTTTATGCTATTCATGTTTTAAAAACGTTTCTGGTGACTTCTTTCTATTCTCTAATAAATTGTTTTAAAAAAAGCCTTTATAGTCCTGAGGGCCTGTATACATAATGAAATAAAAAATAGCCCATAAACCGAAAATGATGATGGCAATCCAAACCCAAACAGGGATTGCCTTTGGTGTTTCCGATCCAGTTACTACAAAAATGTCCTTTCTTTCACTGCCATAAGCATTTATCGTTACAGGGATTTGCTCATCTATCACATCATTAGGTTTTAATCCTACCACGGATATTGCAGGTCCATTTCTAACGACAAAAGGGATGATTTGAATTCCTTCTCTTCCATCAGTTGACTTTGCTACTATTTTTAATTTATGAGGACCATCCGGAATCTTTGTAGAATCGAATACAAATTTTACCGGAGGTTTGAATTCCCCAAAAGGATGAGGGTCGTCATCCAAAAAAACTTTTACGACCCTTTTATCTTCACTATTATTCATAAACAGGACTTATTTGAATGTAAGACAATATTTTTTATGTGATCAGGACCTGCTTCCTTAGGTCGTATTAATAGTTTAATGCTCAAAAATAGTGTCACAGCAACTATGACAACGGCAGTCCATGTAATGATATAATCCCATTGTCCTTGAGGGCCCTGGCCATGGGTGACATCCTGCAATATTTCGGGCTGGTTTTTTTTGCACACTTCACAGGCAAAAGCTGCAACCTCCATTAAAACAAAGACAAAAGTTAATATTGCTACTTTTTTCATTGGCTAATTTGATTAATACTTTCACGGATCTTCTTCACTTCTTCAGGTGTTACCATTTCAGCTGAATTACCCCAGCTGCTTCTTTCATGATTGGCGATCGCTGAAACTTCCTCGTCAGTAAGCTGGTCTTTAAAGGGTGGCATACTGGCATATTCATCCCGGGCGTCATATCCCAGTAAGATAATTTGGATTAACATCTCCGGATCGCTATCAGTTACTATCGCACTTCCGGCAAGTGGTGGAAATGCCCCCTTTAATCCTTGTCCGTTTGACTGATGGCAAGCTCCACAATTAGTAATGTATAGCCTCTCTCCATCCAGGTTCACTGAAGTTGAAGAAGTTTTTTTATTATCCTCCTCATCTACCTTGAGCTTTTTAGATGGGATGAATTTAGTTGGAGGCTGCCCTCCTAAATCGACCTGTTTCAGTGCCTGTAGATACTCTACCAGCTTTAGCGCGTCCTCAGTTGCTACAATTTTTTTGTTGGGATCTTTTATAAACTCCGCAGGTGGATTAATTACGACATCCTCTTTTGCAGGTTGTTCTTTTTCCTGAAAAAGCCACGGATAAGCGGGCATAACTGAAGCATCGACAACAATTCGGGGGTTGTAGAGGTGCAACAGATGCCATTCCAGGCTTGGCTGCCGAAGTCCAATATTGGTTAGGTCCGGACCGGTGCGTTCACTTCCTAACAGGGAAGGGGATTGGCGCCAGATATCAAGTCTTTGCTTGCTATAATAATAATCGGAAGGGATAGAGGGCCGTTTTCCCCACATTTCATCCATCTCAATATTCCGGACTTGCTGACTGTGGCATGCTACACAACCCTCGGCAATGTAAATTGCCAACCCATCACGTTGACGTTGTGTCAGGGGAGGGTCGTTAGGTAAGGGCTGCAGGTCATTCTGCATCTGATACGCGGGCACAATAGCCACACCTATACTAAGGATCACAAATACAATAAAAAATGTACCTACCAAAGCATTATGGTTTTTATCAAAATTTATCATCACTTATACAAGTTCTGGTTGCGGTTCAGTTATAAGATTTTTCTTTATTGCAAGGGGCCTTATCCGCTTATTTATCATATAGAAAAAGTTATATGCAAAAATCAGATGTGAAATGAACATAAGTGTCCCTCCAATTGCCCTCCAGAGCCAATAGGGCTGCATAAGGATTACCGAATTGATAAAAGGCTCACCTGCCATCCAGCTTAGGCCTTTAAGTGTACCACCTGCCATCAATGAAACCATATAGGCAAACAGCCCAATGAAGGCTAACCAAAAATGGGCTCCTATGAGCCACTGTGGAGCTTCTTTACCTGTAATTTTTGGTAAAAGAGCATATATTCCTGCCCACATGAAGAATGCAATAATACCATACATAGTCATGTGAGAGTGGGCTACATTAAAATCAGTAAAATGCCACACATAATTTGTGAACCGGAAGGCTTGAAAACTACCTTGAGCAGAGCCAACAAAATAAAAAATTATGCCGATCAGAAAGAACGGAAGCACATAACTGCTGCTTATGGCTTTCCAGCTGCCCCGTATGGTCATCATGAAGTTTGTTGTGCCTGCAATAACCGGAATAAACATACCTCCACTAAAAACTATTGCTGTGGTTTGTAACCACCATGGCAAAGGACTAAATACAAAGTGGTGCGTCCCTATCATTGTGTAAAATAGCATCTGTGTCCAAAGCGCAAGCACACCTAATGAATATGAGTAAATAGGCTTGTTGAGTGATGAAGGAAGGTAATAATATACCAAACCAAGCGTGAATGTCATGAACCACATCCCTACCCCCTGATGCATATAGTATCCCTGAATTGCTGTTTCACCAAGGCCTGACTGATAATATGGGAGATAACCAATGGTAACTAAAACGAGTGTCCATACCAATGCGGCCAGTATATACCAGTTGCTAATATATATTTCCGATAACTTACGATTGGCGACGGTTTTATAATAATTCCAAAATGTAATAAGCAATGCTATTGCAAATAGCAACATTATGGGCCAAATGTATTCTCTGTATTCTCCACCTCCATTGTTAATTCCAGACATTAAAAATGCATTGCCAAGGATTACAGAGGTATTTATTAGCCACCAACCCCACCATCCTAATTTATAGCTGAACAGCTTTGTATTCGACGTTCGCGTTATCACGAAGTAACCCAGGCCTATCATGGCAAGAGAGGTCCAACCCCAGAATACCGTGTTGGTATGCACAGGCCTGAGCCTGCCAAATGAAAGCCATGATAGATGATCCAGGTCTGGCCATACAAATTTCATCCCCAGATACTGGCCTGCAAGGGTTCCCAAGACTAACCAAAAGACCGCGGCTCCCAGATAAAATATGATCAACTTTTTTAAAGGCTCAGGCGTTTCCAGATTAACCGTTGATCGCTTTTTTTCATCAACGAGTGGATAAGAGGGCTTATGGGTCAGTCTGGTTATGAGGCCCCGCTCATCAATCCTTTGCATAGAACTTCCAAGTTCCGTACCTTTTAAGCGATATTTAAATGCCTTTTTTCTTTCCTCAAGAATAGCATCCAATTCCTCTTCTTCAAGATTTATCAGGTGATTTGACCATTCCTTCTTTTCTTTCATTGCAGCATTAGATGTTGCTTTGGAAAGAAGGTTCGACGCCCTAAAAATCATGATTATAATCCCAACTACTATCACCAAGATTAAAAGAGCAAAAGTGCCTACTACCCCTGGACTGATGATCCAGTTTTCTGTATTTTGCGCATTACTTAACAATGGCATTAGAACTAATACCAGAATTATCAAAACTCTCATATTTAGAAATATTTATTCTGAAAATTTCAGCTCACGAAGCTTTTAATTATCTCGCCTATCAGTCCCTTCTGGCTGCGCTTTTTCAATGTTATTTTCCATGTCCATGGCACGAGGAAATAAAATATTATTTTCCAAATGAATGTGAAGGTGAAGGTCGTCTTCAAATTCTTTTAGCAATGCAAAAGTCACCCTATAGGTATTGCAGGCATCTGCCGGAGGATTATAATTGTTGCTCAGTTCCGCAATCTTCCGGAACCTTTCTCCTTCTGCATCATGCTCATGCATCATCATCGCAATAGGATTTTCTATTGTTTTAAAATGGGGGGGGTGCAATTTCTCGCGAAGGTTTTGAGTACGTACCATTTTATGAATAAATGGGAAAAGAATTAGCTCCTCTTTTTTCATATGCTGCGCAAGATCTCCTGCAGACTTTGTAAAAAGGTCCGTGATTTCATGGAGCTCAGGATGACGATCACCATGTACCCTGCAGAGCTTGTTGAGAAACGGTACAATCTCTTGAGTTCGCTTCTCTACATAGCGGTGATGTACCTTCTCAATATAGTCAGCGAGCAAACCCAAAGGCCAACTTTGGTAATTATTGGCCGAGGTGTCTTTGATTTGGATAGCTTCGTCCAATTCTTTTAGTAAAAGGTTAATGTCAATTTCCTTTTGTTCAACGGCCTCCCTGATGGTACGACCGCCCTGGCAACAGAAGTCGATTTTATGCTTTTTGAAAACAGTAGCTGTTCTATAATTTGCCGCCACTAGTTCTCCAATAGGTGTATCCTTTGATAATTTCATAATTACTTTAATTTATATTTATTTTATTAAGGATAAATTTGTCCGATTTATCTTCAAAAAAATTTACCGGTATAGGAAACTTACTCCTTTCTTTAAGCCTGCTGCTAGTTCATGAAGGTTTGTTGTTTGGAGCATGTCAGCAAGCTGCTCACGAAATGCTGCAAACTTAAAGTGAACCGGACAAGGTTTTAATGCATTGCATTCTTTCAACCCCAACCCGCAACCATTAAAAACCCGATCACCATCTATTGCCTTTACTATTTCTGCGAGGTTTATTTTATCGGCAGCTGCGGCAAGCTGAAATCCTCCAAAGGCTCCTTTAGTTGACAAAAGGATGCCTTCGCGACTAAGTAATTGCAATATTTTAGCTGTAAATGCTACCGGAGACTGAATTTCTGCAGCAATTTCCTTCAGGCTTACAAGCCGACCTCCTTCACCGGCCTGTGCAATGTAGATCATTGCTTTTATTCCGTATTCACAAGCTTTAGAAAACATGTATTTATCTTTTAAGCAAACCTAATGAAAGTTTTTAATTAAGACAAATTTGTCTTA
>NZ_SMLW01000023.1 GCF_009711405.1 Fulvivirga kasyanovii
CTTTCCGGTCAGGATATCAGGGTAATGGGTAACACACTGCCATACCAGGGCTGCATAGCTGGACAAAGAGCTGTGGGTGCCAGACAAGGATGTATGTTCTTCGGATAGAACGGATAGCGACTGAACGCTAACGCGTTTGCTGGTATGGAGGGTTTCTCCTGATAGCTCAAGGTATCCGGCTCCTGCCAGGATATCCAACAGGGCGTCATAAAGACGCGAATATTCTTCGATGATTCCCAGGCGGGACTTCAGGCCGATCGCGGTA
>NZ_SMLW01000192.1 GCF_009711405.1 Fulvivirga kasyanovii
TTTTTCCTGTTAAAAAGTGATCACTATAACTAAAAAAACCAATTATGAATACACATATATCATCAGCAAATGATAACTGGAAAGAACGAGCCGGACGAGTCGGCCATGTAGCCAAAGGAGTGGTTTATGGTGTAGCCGGTGTATTGACCTTATTGGCAGCCTTCAACATGGGTGGACAGAAAGCCGGAAAAGTACAGGTGATAGAGTTCCTTCAAAAACAACCTTTCGGAAACGTTTTACTAATTCTTATGGCTATTGGGCTAGCCTGCTATGCTTTCTGGCGCTTTGTACAGTCAGTTCAGGATCCGCAGGACGAAGGCACGGACACTAAAGGCAAAGTAAAGCGTACAGGCTACTTTATTAGTGGGTTGTTGTACCTGGCACTGGGTATATACGCTGTAATGCAGATATCAGGAGGTGGCGGCTCATCAGGCCAGTCGCAGCAAGGCATAATTGCTTCATTGCTGCAAAGTAAATTTGGAGTACTTGTGGTTATTTTCATTGCAGTGGGCCTTTTCGCAAAGGCTGCATATCAGTTTTACAGAGTCTATAAAGGAGATTTCACACAAAACCTGCGCCCCGTAGAAATACCATACAGCAAAGCCGAATCGATTATCAAAAATGCAGGATATGCAGGATTTATCGCACGGGGTGTATTGGTAGGCATTGTAGGTTACTTCTTTCTTCAGGCCGCACTACAATCCAACCCCGGAACCATACAAGGGTCTTCCGGAGCATTTTCCTTCATTCAGCAATCTACCAGCGGCCCCTGGTTAATGGCACTTATTGCTGCCGGATTGGTTTGCTACGGCGTATTTATGTTTGTAGTAGCAAGATATAAAAGATTTTACGCAAGATAATCCCCACCTACCGATGAAGAGCAGCTTATTGCAAAAATCCGTATTAGTCCTTTTGTTATTGGTCCTCTTCTTTGGTGGGATTTATTTTGCCGCACCTTTTTTTAAACCTTTGGCAGTAGCATTTTTAATTGCCCTGCTCATGCTCAGGCTGGCAAGAAAGGCAGAAGGTAAAGGCGCTAACCGGCTATGGTCATCGATCATAGCCGTATTTATTGTAGTGGCTTTTCTTACCCTAATTTCCGGCCTGTTAGGTTATCAGGCCAATCAGATGTCTGACAACTCAAAACAACTTGAACGCCAGGGGAAACAAAAAATAGAGACGCTTCAAAAAACCCTGGAAAAGAAAACCGGCCTCACCTCAAAGCAGTTGGAGTCCTTCTTTCAAAATACCGGGCACTCCCAACTGAAAAGCACCGCCAAAAATATAGCCAGCAGCATATTAAACTCGCTTACGGATCTTCTTTTAACTTTAATATATACCTTCCTGTTCCTGTATTATCGCCGGCACCTCAAGCGATTCGTGTTAAAACTTATGGACAAAAAATACCGCGAACAAACTCGTAAAACCATGGAGGAGTCGGGTGAGATCGCACTGCAATATCTTGGGGCTAAATTCATCCTTATCGGCATTCTGGCTACAATCTACTCCATAGGATTGACACTTCTTGGTGTTAAATATGCCATCTTCTACAGCGTACTTGCAGCACTTCTCTCACTGATCCCTTATATCGGTAATATGATAGGTGCCGCATTCCCTCTGTTAATGGCCATAATTTATAATGATACAGCCACTGCGCTTGGTGTAGTTGCCCTTTTTGCAGTGGCGCAGTTTATTGAAAGCTATTTCCTTGAGCCTCTTATTGTTGGCAAAAAAGTGAACCTCAACCCCATGATGACCATACTGATAGCCGTATTGGGCGGTATTCTTTGGGGAGTACCGGGAATGATCATCGCCATTCCTTATTTGGG
>NZ_SMLW01000613.1:0-25729 GCF_009711405.1 Fulvivirga kasyanovii
AGCATAAACCCATTATGAAATATCAGCATCTTTATGCCTTCTTTTTATATGGCTTCGCCTCACTATCCTGGGTGTTCAGGAAAGATTATGTGAAATTTTTCCAAAAACAGATAGGCCATACTGCAAATACTAATCACCCAAAGATTGAATATTTTAACCTGTTTTTCTTTAAGGCTGTTTATTATACTTTGTTCATTGTTTTCCCTCTGGTTTTTATGGATATCACCTGGTGGCAATTCCTCATAGGTTTTGTTGCCATGCACCTGGCCGAAGGTTTTGTGTTAGGGCTGGTATTCCAGTTAGCCCATGTGGTAGAAGGTACGGAATTTCCCGAGCCTGATCCGGAAGGCAGAGTGGATGAATCCTGGGCTGTTCACCAGATGCAAACAACAGCAAACTTCTCTACAAAAAGCCCTGTTGCCACATTTCTGTGTGGGGGATTAAATTTTCAGGTTGAGCACCACCTGTTTGCCAATATCTGTCATATTCATTACCCGGAAATATCTAAAATTGTAGCACGGACAGCGAAGAAATATGGCGTCCCATATCATGTAAACCCGACTTTTCTTGGAGCTTTAGCCTCTCACTATAAAACCCTCAAGAGGTTTGGAAGGAAGGAATTGGCGCTGGAGCCAGTGAGAGTAAGGGCCTAAGGTTAACTTTTTATAGTGACTAGTCCTAAAGTGGGTATTAAACCTGTTTTAGGACTAGTCATTTTTTTATTGTTTCAATTGAATTCCCAACTCATCAAGCTGCTCTTTGCTGATTACACTTGGTGAATCTATCATCACATCACGGCCTGCATTGTTTTTAGGGAAGGCTATAAAGTCCCTGATAGAGTCTGACCCTCCGAAGAGCGAGCACAGCCTGTCGAAGCCATAAGCAATACCGCCATGTGGAGGTGCGCCATATTCGAAGGCATCCATCAGGAAGCCAAACTGGGCTTTTGCTTCCTCGTCGCTAAAGCCAAGCTGTTTGAACATACGCTGTTGTATCTCCTTGTCATGGATCCTGATCGATCCTCCGCCAACTTCCACGCCATTGATGACCATGTCGTAAGCATTGGCTTTAACCACGCCCGGATCGCTTTCCAGTTTATTCAGGTCTTCCGGTACCGGTGACGTGAACGGGTGGTGCATAGCATGGTAGCGTTTTGTGTCCTCATCCCACTCCAGCAGAGGGAAATTCAGTACCCAAAGCACTTTGTATTCGTTTTTATTACGTAAACCAAGTTCATTGCCCATATGCAGTCGCAGCTCATTGAGTGCTTTTCTGGTATGGTCTTTATCACCACTCAGTACCAGCATCAGGTCGCCGGGCTTGGCATCCATTTTATTGGCCCACTCCTGCAGATCATCCTGTCCATAGAATTTATCTACCGAAGATTTGAAGCTGCCATCGGCGTTGCATTTGACATATACCAGGCCTTTGGCGCCTATTTGAGGCCTTTTAACGTAGTCAGTCAGCGCGTCAAGCTGCTTTCTGGTGTATTCGGAGCAACCTTTAGCGCATATACCCACAACCAGTTCGGCGCTGTCAAATACGTTGAAGCCCTTGTTTTGTGCAAGGTCATTAAGCTCAACGAACTGCATGTCGAAACGTGTGTCAGGTTTGTCAGAACCATAAAGTCTCATGGCATCGTCATAGCTCATGCGGTCTATCTCGCCGATCTCTATGCCCTTTACGCTTTTAAATAAGTGTCTTACGAGTCCTTCGAAAGTGCTTAAAATATCCTCCCTTTCCACAAATGACATCTCGCAGTCTATTTGGGTGAACTCCGGCTGACGGTCAGCCCGCAGGTCTTCATCCCTGAAACACTTCACGATCTGGAAATAGCGATCAAAGCCGGATACCATCAAAAGCTGCTTAAAAGTCTGTGGCGACTGAGGCAGGGCATAAAATTCTCCCTGGTTCATTCTTGAAGGGACAACGAAGTCTCGTGCACCTTCCGGAGTTGATTTTATCAATACCGGAGTTTCTACCTCCGTAAAATTCTGTCCGTCCAGGTAAGCCCTGGTTTCCTGCATCATGCGGTGGCGCAGGAGCATGTTGTTTCGAACCACGCTTCTTCTCAGGTCAAGGTAGCGGTATTTCATGCGCAGGTCTTCGCCCCCGTCGGTGTCATCTTCGATGGTAAATGGAGGTACCTTGGATTTATTGAGTATCTCCAGGTTTGAAATCCTTACCTCTATGTCTCCGGTGGTGATCCTGTCATTCTTCGAAAGACGCTCCACTACGGTTCCGGTAGCTTTTATTACGAATTCACGTCCTAATGAAGCAGCAATTTTAAAAACATCGTCAGCAGTTTTTCCTTCTTCAAAGATAAGCTGGGTAATGCCATATTTGTCTCTGAGGTCGACCCAAAGTACACTGCCTTTGTCTCTTACGCGTTGTACCCATCCGCATAATACTACTTCATTATTAACATCGTTTATTCTTAATTCGCCGCAGGTATGTGTTCGAAGCATGCTAATTTATTTTAATTTTGAGGCGCAAAGTTAATGGTATTAATTTTGAGTGAAAACGATACGGTATAAATTTCAATAACAGATATGTCAAAACTGATGATATTTTTGTCCTTTATCCTTTGGACAGCTCCGGTGCAGGATAAAATGGTTAAAACCAAGGTAACCGAGAATATAACCATGTCCCTGCCTGAGGATTTTTACGCAATGTCTCCCGAAGATATTGCACAGCGTTACCCTTCAGTACGCAGCCCTATAGGAGCTTACACTAACAGTGCCAGGCTGGTTGACCTAAGTATCAATATTTCTGCCACCCGCTGGAGAGAGCAGGATGTTGAGATGGCCAAAGACTTTTTTAAAGCCAGCCTTTTTAACCTGTATGATAAAGTAGACCTAATTCAGGAGGACGTTAAAACCATTAATAAAAAGCAGTACATCGTTTTTGAGTTTGAATCCAGGATCAACGGCGATCAGTTCTCGCTGGATAAGAAGAACCCTGTCAGAACCTACACTTATATTCAATACCTGATTATCAATGGTAAAACCATTGTTTTTAGCTTCAACTGCCCGATAAAACTGAAAGAGAAATGGCAGCCTGTAGCCCCGAAAATTATGAACAGCATCAAAGTTAAAGGAGGAATTTGATGGGGCTTTCAATCCATAGTGATGAGCATTTTATGAAAGAGGCCCTCAAACAGGCTATGATGGCCAAAGAGGAGGGGGAAATCCCGGTGGGTGCTGTTGTGGTGGCTGATAACCGGATCATTGCCAGGGCATATAATCAGACAGAGAGACTCAATGACCCTACGGCACATGCAGAAATGCTGGCTTTGACGGCTGCCGGAAATTACCTCGGAACAAAATACCTTTCCGATTGTTCCCTATACGTTACGCTTGAGCCCTGCGGTATGTGTGCCGGGGCACTGTATTGGGCGCAGTTGGGTAAACTGATCTATGCTGCTGCCGATGAAAAGAGAGGTTATACCGTAATCAATCCGGCCATGATCCACCCGAAAACAAAAGTTATCAGGGGGCCATATGCTGAGGAGGCAGGCCTGCTGGTGACTGATTTCTTTAAAGGTTTAAGAGGGTGATAGATAAATCGAATGTAATGATAAACAGAAGTTAACCGATTCGATTTTGTAGTTACCCCATGGTGTGTATCTTTGGTCATAAGACTTAGTAAAAAGAAATGTTTAACTAAAAAACCAATAAAATTATGGCTTTCGAATTACCTGATTTACCCTATGCACATGATGCATTAGAACCACATATCGATGCCCGTACCATGGAAATCCACCATGGGAAACACCATGCTGCCTATACAAGCAAATTAAATGACGCTATAAAAGGTACTGAAATGGAAGGTAAATCCATTGAAGATATATTGGCTAATCACTCAGACAACGGAGCGGTTAGAAATAATGGTGGTGGTTATTACAATCACAACCTTTTCTGGACTGTGATGTCTCCAAATGGTGGAGGTAAGCCTTCAGGAGAATTAGCAGAGGCAATTGATGCCGCTTACGGTTCTTTTGATAAATTTAAAGAGGAGTTTTCAAACGCTGCCGCTACCAGATTTGGTTCAGGATGGGCATGGCTATGCGTGCACAAAGGTGGTAAAGTGGAAGTTTGCTCATCGCCTAATCAGGACAACCCCCTGATGCCATCTGTAGGATGTGGCGGAACACCTGTCTTAGGGCTTGATGTTTGGGAGCATGCTTACTACCTGAACTACCAAAACAAGAGACCTGATTACATAGCTGCATTCTGGAATGTAGTGAATTGGGACGAAGTAGCAAAAAGATACGCTAACGCGAAATAAGTTTCTTTAAGTGAAACGCCAAAAAGGAGCCGCTTCAATTTGAGACGGCTCCTTTTTTATGCATTAACTTGAAATCTAAAAAAAACTATTTGTTGCTTTATTTTGAGCGCCCGCCTTATGGGGTTCATAAAGCAGGCTTTGACCTTTGATTATAGTTATTCCAATTGTGATGCCAAATATATAATTGTCTGATTTTCAGTATTTTGGAGTATTTCGCTTGCCTTCTGTGTAACGAAACCGTACACTATGCGTACGTTCCTGCACTCCGGCCTGAGTGTTAAATGCATGTCACAGGCGGTTTTAACTTTGGTAAAGCCATATAATATTATATTTTTGCACAAATTTTAATCCACGATTCATGAGCGTTCTAGTAAATAAAGATTCAAAAGTAATAGTTCAGGGTTTTACAGGTTCTGAAGGTACTTTTCATGCCGGGCAAATGATAGAGTACGGCACAAATGTAGTTGGTGGAGTTACTCCTGGAAAAGGAGGTCAGACCCATCTTGACAAACCGGTATTCAACACCGTAAGAGAGGCTGTTGAAAAAGCAGGTGCTGATGTTTCTATCATATTCGTGCCACCGGCTTTTGCGGCTGATGCTATTATGGAAGCTGCTGATGCAGGTATTAAAGTTATTATTGCCATTACTGAAGGTATTCCTACCAAGGATATGATGATGGCAAAAGAATACATTAAGGATAAAGACGTGGTACTTGTTGGTCCTAACTGTCCGGGTGTTATTACTCCGGGAGAGGCTAAGGTAGGTATCATGCCAGGTTTTGTATTCAAATCAGGTAAAATTGGTGTAGTATCAAAATCAGGTACATTGACTTACGAAGCTGCTGACCAGGTGGTGAAAGCTGGTTTGGGTATCTCTACAGCTATCGGTATTGGTGGTGACCCTATCATCGGTACATCTACTAAGCAGGCTGTTGAAATGCTTATGAACGACCCTGATACTGATGCCATCGTAATGATCGGTGAAATTGGTGGTAACTACGAAGCGGAAGCTGCCAGATGGATTAAAGAGCAAGGTAACCCTAAGCCTGTAGTAGGTTTCATAGCAGGACAAACTGCTCCTAAAGGTAAGAGAATGGGCCACGCCGGTGCGATTATCGGTGGAGCTGACGATACTGCTGCTGCCAAAATGAAGATCATGAGAGAGTGCGGTATCCACGTGGTAGAATCTCCTGCAAACATCGGAGAGACCATGCTAAAAGCACTGAACAAATAAGTAACATTATTATAGATCATATAAAAAGCCGGCAATGTCCGGCTTTTTTGGTTTTAGGGCTTGAAGGTTACCCCCGTGCCTGTCCCCTGACAGCACTTTTTAATCATGTGCTTGTTCCCTGATAGGCACTTTCTTACGATTTCAAATGTCTGTTGTAGTTATAGAACGGGCAGCAGATGATCTGTCAGGGGACAGCTCATGGGCGAGTGAGGAGAGAGGTTAGGTTATATGACAATAGAAAGCCGGAAAATTTCCGGCTTTCTTGCTTTTTTGAGCTTCTGAATTTGCCTGTTACATCACCAACAGATCTTCCTTTAGCAGGCCTTTAAGGTCTTCATACTTTACAAATACCTCTGAGGGGCCTTTGGAGTATGGGGCTATTTCATAGCTGTTGTAATAAAATTTGATGCCTTTTGGAAGCAGGGCGAAGTTCTTATCATTGTAATACTTCCCGTTTTCAAATTGATAGCCTTCATCACTCAAATCCTGTCCTGGCTTGAGGTCATATTTTTGTCTGAACTTTTGCTCAACAACTTCATTGACCCTGGCTTCGTAGCCGGGAACGAACAGTGATTCAAAGGCAATTCTGTCACCGGTTTCAGCATCAAAATTAAGATACTGCAAATAGTAGCTGCCATGGGCTCCGCCGGTGTACATATCAGCAGCCAGCTCTATAGATATGATCAGGCTATCATTTCTTAACACTTTGCCATCCAGGTAGGCATACCAGCCAAACGCTTCCCCAAATGCTTCTTTTATCTCTTTGTAGTCACTGATAAACCTGTCAGCAAAAAGCTCCAGGCTCTTATTCTCGATTGTGTCAGGAAACACCAGGTCTATGACCGCTTCCTGTATTTTATTGTTGATCTGGCCGGTCAGTTCCGGGTGTTGCTCTGATTTAAATATGGGATAGTTGAGGTCAATCCGGGTGCAATGTGCTGAGGTGTCGGTTTTACAGTCACCATATTTTTTTATGAATGAAGTGAATTCATAGTATAAAGCCGATGTATCATCCTCTGCTACAGAATCCTGAGCTTCGGTGGCAGATGTTTGTTGCTCGTTTTTGATTTCGCAGTTGGTTAGAAAGACAGCCAATACTAATAGCGGGATCAAATAAGTGGTTTTCATAAATTGGAAGTTGTATTTACTGGTTTTTACTATGTAGACTGGGGCTGGGTTATTGAGCTTAGCTCATTTTTGTTGGAAGATATAAAATAAAAAAGTAAGCCCGAAGACTTACTTTGTAAAACCGTGGAATATTCTTTTACCTTACAAAAGTTCATTGGCAAGGTTAGCCAGTTCTGACCTTTCACCCTTTTCAAGAGTTATATGTGCGTAAAGATCATGGTTTTTAACCCTGTCGATCAGGTAAGACAGCCCGTTGCTTTGTGAGTCCAGGTATGGAGTATCTATCTGATAGATGTCTCCGGTAAAGATGATCTTGGTGTTTTCACCTGCCCTGGTTATGATCGTTTTCACCTCGTGAGGGGTAAGGTTCTGGGCTTCATCCACAATAAAGCAGATATTGGACAAACTCCTGCCCCTGATGTACGCCAATGGGGTGATGACCAGCTTTTCATGGTTCACCATCTCAGTCAGCTTGGAGTACTCCTTGTCCGATTCGTGATATTGGTTTTGAATGAACTTAAGATTGTCCCAAAGCGGCTCCATGTAGGGGTTCAGCTTTGATTTGATGTCACCTGGTAAATAGCCGATGTCTTTATTGCTCAATGGCACAATAGGACGGGCAAGGTATATCTGCTTAAAATCCCGCTTTTGCTCCAGTGCAGCGGCCAGGGCTATCAACGTTTTACCTGTTCCTGCCACACCCTGCATAGTTACCAGTTTGATGTTAGGGTTCAGTATGGCGTGGATAGCAAAGGTCTGCTCTGCATTGCGCGGCTTTATGCCATAAGCAGATCTTTTTTCGACATGCTCAATGCGGTCGAGTATCGGGTTATAATAGGAGAGGATCGATTTCTTTCCACTCTTTAAAATGTAGTAGCCATTCTTGTGTACTTTTCGCGAACCCAAGATTTCGCTGGCTTCACAATTTCCTTTCTCATAAAGCTCATTGATGCTTTCCGGGTTGATGCGGTCATAGACCATCTTGCCCGTGTACAGGGAGTTTACATTTTTTACCTTTCCTGTATTGTAATCCTCTGCAGGTAGCCCCAGCGATTTGGCCTTTAGCCTTAGGTTGATATCCTTCGATACCAGTATTACCTTTTTATCTTTTGTCTCCTGCTGAAGCTGGAGGGCAGAGTTCAATATTCTATGGTCTGCTTTGGCTTCGTCAAAGACCTCATTGGCGTCCACTTCACTTTTGGCATGCATCAATACCTTGAAGTTCCCTTTACCCTTGCCATTGAGTGGGTTCCAGTTTTGGAGCATCTGCCCCTGAGCCAGATTGTCAATGAGCCTGATGAACTCGCGTGCTTCAAAGTTTTTGGTGTCGTTCCCCTTTTTAAACTGATCGAGCTCTTCCAGAACGGTGATGGGGATACCCACGTCATGTTCTGCAAAGTTCATGATTGAATTATGTTCGAAAATGATTACCGAGGTATCCAGGACAAAAATTTTCTTTTCATTTTTCTGCGCTTTAGCCATACTCCGAAGAAATTTAGATAACCATACTAATTAAAAATAGCCAACTTCTGTAAACAGATGGGAAGATTGCTTTAAAAGTTTTTAGCTTCTTATAAAGGTATATTTTATCTCATTTTTTCCAATCATTTTGGTATGAATCTTATATTGCTTTTAAGCTATATAGGTCATCCTTATCGCTGGGTTCGACAGATAAGACGTTGGCCAGTACCAGCAAAACCAGTGTTCTTGATGCCCTGTAAGTGTTGAGGTGGGCAAGCTTCTTAAATTGGTTGAGGGTTATATTCTTATTTTTGTCCAGGTAGTCTATGAGTATTCTCTCTTTTTCGCCGTAGTTAAATTTTACGCCTTTGTTTTTGCTGCTTCTTTTTAAAATCTCCCGCACTTCCTTGCTGGCTTTGATGCTTTTGTCCTCAATTCTTACGAAGGCCTGTCCCCACCGGGTCTCAAAATCTGTAATCACATAGTAGGGCTTTCTTTTTCCCTGCGGCACATGGTATAGCACCACAGCCCGATTTTCAGAGATAGGGACTATCTCCTGCCTCACTTTCAAAGCCGGTTTGCAATATTTTTTGATGGCCTGATCGAGCACATAGGCGTCGTCTTCGGGAAATTTTAATCCCGGTATGCTGCCATCGTCATTTACACCTACAAGCAGGTAGCCCCCTCTTGTATTGGCAAAGGCTACCAGCTCCTTCACTATTTTATCGGGGTGTGCTGCTTTTCTCTTAAATTCGACAGTTTCTGATTCGCCACCGGCTGCCAGCCGCTTTATATCATTAAACTCCATTCATATTAATATTGATCATCGGGAGATGAATCATCATCGTCATCCGGTCCCGACATAGTAAACATACCACTGAGCAGATCTTTGAACTGTAGTCCACGTGTGAGCTGATGTTTGCTGAGCATGCTGTATTCAGCAAGGCCATGTAGTGCAAACTCCATCAGGAAAAGCCTGGTGCCGTTGTCAGCATCCTTGTGGTATGTGTCTACCAGTTTTTTCAGACCTGGTACTTCGCTTAACGCTTTTTCATATTCTTCATTGCTGAAATCGTTTAAGAGATCCAGCGTATGTTCATCTCCAAACCAGTCGGTGATCAGTTTGTAAGGGTTTTCTTCTTTTTGTTTTCTTATTTTCTCCGGGTTAGGAAAGAAGTGGACAAACTGACTTCTGATAGCCTTGCCTACAAGGTTATGGGCCACTATTCCGGGGCCTTCCTGCTCACCTTCATACACCAGCTCAACTTTCCCTGTTATTGAAGGAATCACTCCGTAAAAATCGGAAACCCTTACACTGGTTGTGCCTCCATTGTACAATGCTCGCCTCTCTGCCGCGCTCATTAGATTTTCGTAGGCGGATATGGTAAGCCTTGCAGATACACCGCTTTTGGCATCTACATATTCGCTGTTTCTGGCTTCAAAAGCAATTTGCTCGATGAGGTCTTTGGCCATATCATTCACATACACCGCATCTTTCTGCTCAGGCTTTATCCTGGCCTCCTGTTCGGTGATCTTCCTCGATACTTTCAGGTCTTTAGGATAGTGGGTGATGATCTGGCTGTCAATCCGGTCTTTAAGCGGTGTTACAATGCTTCCTCGGTTAGTGTAGTCTTCAGGGTTAGCGGTAAATACAAACTGAATATCAAGCGGCATACGTACCTTAAAACCTCTGATCTGGATATCACCCTCCTGCAGGATATTGAAAAGGGCTACCTGGATCCGCGCCTGCAAATCGGGAAGCTCGTTGATCACAAAGATCCCTCTGTGCGACCTGGGGATCAGCCCGAAATGGATGACCCGTTCATCCGAATAAGGTAGCTTTAATGTCGCCGCTTTGATGGGATCAACATCCCCGATCAGGTCAGCTATGGATACATCCGGGGTAGCCAGCTTTTCGGAGTACCTTTCGTCCCGGTGCAGCCAGCCAATGGGTGTATCATCCCCTTTTTCTGCGACAATGTCCCTGCCAAACCGTGAAATGGGGTGGAAGGGGTCATCGTTAAGCTCTGAGCCTTCAATTACCGGGATGTACTCGTCCAGCAGATTGATCATCATTCTGGCCATTCTGGTTTTGGCCTGGCCCCTGAGGCCAAGCAGGTTGATGTCGTGCATGGAAAGTATGGCGCGTTCCATATCGGGAATAACGGTTTCTTCGTAACCCCAGATCCCGGAGAATACTTTTTCCTTGGCTTTTATTTTTTTTATGAGATTATCCCGCAGTTCCTGTTTTACAGAGCGGCTTTGGTACCCGGCGCTTTTTAATGCTCCAAGTGTTTTAATTTCATTGGGTTGCGTCATTTTATCAGTCGGCTATAACGTGTTAAAATTTCTTTCTTCTGTTCCTTCGGTAGTCTTCAAAAACGAGGTCGCCAAGCCCTTTCAGGCTGCTGTAGTATGCATTGCCATGATTGACCTGGGTGAACTCTCTTACAAATTGTTTTAAATAAGGATCTGAGGCGATCATAAAGGTGGTGACCGGGATTTTTAACTTATGGCACTGTTTCGCCAGGTTCAGCGTTTTGTTGATGATCTTGGGATCAAGTCCGAAGCTGTTTTTATAATACTTTATTCCCTGCTTAAGGCAGGTGGGTTTCCCGTCGGTGATCATAAAGATCTGCTTATTGGAGTTTTTTCGTCTTCTGAGCAAGTCCATGGAAAGCTCCAGTCCTGCTACTGTGTTGGTGTGGTATGGGCCTACCTGGAGGTACGGCAGGTCTTTGATCTCAATCTGCCAGGCATCGTTGCCAAACACGATGATATCAAGGGTGTCTTTAGGGTACTTTTTGGTGATCAGTTCTGCCAGAGCCATGGCTACTTTTTTGGCCGGTGTTATGCGGTCTTCCCCATAGAGGATCATCGAATGCGAAATGTCGATCATTAAAACCGTCGAGGTCTGGGTTTTATATTCATTTTCAACCACCTCAAGGTCATGCTCAGTCATCATAAAGTTATCGAGGCCATGATTGATCTGGGCATTGCGCAGAGAGTCTGTCATTGACAGTTGCTCCAGGGTATCTCCAAACTGATACTCCCTTTTATCCGTGGTGGGTTCGTCTCCCAGCCCTCCAAAGTTGGTGCGGTGGTCTCCTTTGCCGGATTTTTTTAGCTTCCCGAAAATTTCTTCAAGGGCACTGCTTCGTATCTTTTGCTCACTTTTTGCAGTAATTTCAAAGCTTCCATCCGGCGTTTGGTCACTGATATAACCTTTGTCTTTCAGGTCTTCGATAAAGTCCCCCATGCCATAGTTGTCACTGGTCAGGTTATATTGGTTGTTAAGGTTATTAAGCCAGGCCAGTGCTTCGGAAACGTCACCCGCAGTGATGACGATCAACTGTAGAAAAACATTCAACAGCTTGTCGAAATCTGACCCTTCCTGTTCCGGATTGGGAATATATTGTGTAAATCGATGTCCTAACATGAGTTATGGGAAAATAATTAATTATCCTCAGGATTAAAACCAATATGGTATCCGTTCTGTTTCAATACTTGTTTTTTATTTAAAAAGCTGCTTTTACTTATAACGAAGAAAATTAGCTTTGGATTCTTTAGCACAGTTTTTGTAAAATTATTTTATACTTGCGAAAGAACGATTTAACGGATAAAAGGAATTTTTTATGAAAAGATGTTTATTACTTATTGTGGTGTCTGGTTTGTTATCTTCAGCGTGCTCTACTTTTACGTGCCCTACTTACACTAAGGCCCCGGAAAAAGAAAAGAAGACGGAAATGTCAGAGGAGAGGATATAGTTTTCCCGGGAGCTCGGTCCTGATGTTTATTTAATTAATTGAATACTATAGATAAGAGACAAAAGAGCTTGAATTTCCAATAGGTTTTATGCCGTTAATTTTAAGGCATAAAAAAGCGGCTTCAATGATATGTTGAAGCCGCTTTTTTATCTGAAATCTTTTTACTTTCCTTTCAATGGCATGGTGCGGAAGATATAATCCCATAGTGGGGAAGATACTCCGAATGCTCGTTCCGGATCTTTATAATGGTGTATACCATGGTGTACCCACAGGGTTTTAAATATGTTTTTTGGAGGCTGGTATGCATGAACGATATAGTGTACGAATAAGTATCCGGCATAACCGATCAAAAAGCCTGGCAGAAACCCAAAAACGAAATCACCCATGATCAGCCTGAAGATAAACAGTAGCAATGTAGCGATAGTAATACTTACCAACGGAGGCATAGCCAGTCTGTCCTTGTCCCTTGGGTAATCGTGGTGAACACCGTGAAAGTTATACTGTATTTTTTCCCTTAGCTTGGTATAGGTAGCCATATGGAATAAATAGCGGTGCATAAGGTATTCAACCAATGTGAATGCCAGCAGTCCTATTAAAAACAGTACTATGGTAGTACTTACTGCAAGGTCTGTATTAACAACACTCCAGTATAGCAGTCCTCCCGAGTATAATATAAATAAGGTTATTGGTATAGATATATGTGTTCGGGATAACCTTTCTATGATTGGATTTTTAAATAAAGTAGTCGTTCCCTTATTACTTGGTTTATTGGTAGTTGCTGGTTGAGCCATCTTTTTTTAAGATCTAAATTTGAGTCAAAATTAAATTATAGAAATCTTTTTTAATAGAGTTTGTGACGTAATTTATAACAGTGTAATAATATCATATGGTCTGAGGTTCTTTCTGCGCTTCAAGTATGTCACGATAAAAATCTTCATACATAGGCATAATATTGGTTATGTCAAACTCCTTGGCCCTTTCAAGAGCATTATGTTTAAAAGTAGGCAAATTGCTGTCTTTTAAAATGTATAAAGCGTTTTTTGTCATATCATCTACATCACCTACTTTACTTAGAAACCCTGTTTTCCCGTTTATGTTTAATTCGGGCAAACCGCCTGCATTAGTGGAGATTACGGGTACTTCACAAGCCATAGCTTCCAGGGCTGCAAGTCCGAAACTTTCTTTCTCCGAAGGCATAATGAACAGGTCTGCTACTGATAGCACCTCTTCCACGGCTTCGAGCTTGCCCAGGAACCTGATATCATCGCAGGTGCCCAGTTCACGGCACAGTGCCTCTATGTTGCTTCGTTCGGGGCCATCGCCCACCAGCAGTAGTTTTGCCGGTATTTGCTGTCTCATTTTATTGAAAATCCTGACCACATCGTCCACCCTTTTTACTTTTCGGAAGTTGGAAGTATGCACCACCAGCTTTTCGTCGTTAGGGCAAATGGCCCTTTTAAAATGTTCTTTCTTTTGTTTCTTAAAGCGTTCGAGGTCTATGAAGTTAGGTATGACAACGATGTCTTTAAGTATCTTGAAGTGTAGGTAAGTGTCTTTTTTCAGGTCTTCGGAAACGGCCGTTACACCGTCAGATGCGTTGATACTGAATGTGACTACCGGTGCATACGACGGGTCTTTGCCAACCAGGGTAATGTCCGTGCCGTGCAGGGTAGTTACTATGGGTATATTTATGCCTTCCGTTTTTAATATCTGTTTGGCCATGTAGGCAGCCGAAGCGTGCGGTATAGCGTAGTGTACATGAAGTAGGTCAAGCTTTTCGTATTTTACCACATCTACCATTTTGCTGGCCAGTGCCAGTTCGTAAGGGGGGTATTCGAAAAGTGGGTAAGAGCGTATGTCTACTTCGTGATAAAAAAGGTTTTCATTAAAAAAATCAAGTCGTGTAGGCTGAGAATATGTGATAAAGTGGATCTTGTGACCCGCCTTGGCCAAAGCTTTTCCCAGTTCAGTGGCCACCACTCCGCTACCTCCAAAGGTGGGATAGCATACGATTCCTATTTTCATTTTTATCTGGTTTTAATATGAATCAAACCGCTGCTCATAGCTCCAAATTGATTCATAAATAACGTCCTGTATCCTTGTACGGATATTGTTTTTGATTAGTTTGGAATTATTTGCATCAGGGTGAATTCTGTTTGATAAGAAAACATAAATCAGGTCGAATTCAGGGTCTGCCCAAACTGCCGTACCGGTAAATCCGGTGTGTCCAAAAGTTTTTGGAGAGGCAAATTCTGAGGTCGGGCCGTTAGGTTCACCGACTGCTGGTTTGTCCCATCCTATTCCTCTTCTGTTGGTTTCATATTGCTTTTGTGTAAACCTCTCAATTGTCCCCGGCTGGAAGAAACCAACTTCTCCGTACGTACCATCCTGCAGGTGCATCTGCATCATCTTGGCCAGGTCAATGGCATTGCTGAAAAGCCCTGCATGGCCCGCTACTCCACCACATAACGCCGCTCCCTGGTCATGCACCATACCATAAACCAAGGTGTTGCGGAAGTAATCGTCCCGCTCCGTCGGGGCTATCCGTGACAATGGAAAGTTGCACAAAGGCAAATAACCTAAAGTAGTTAACCCCATCGGGTCGTAAAAGTTTTGCTGCAAAAATTCATCGATGGGCTGGTTGATTATTTGCTCAATCATCTGCTTAAGCAAATAGTAGCCCATGTCACTGTATTTATAGTCGTATGGCTTTCTGGCAATTTTGTCTCTCAGCTTGGAGCCTTTTACCCAGGTCCACAGGCTATCCTGCATGGCCTCCGTAGTGAACAGCCCTTCTGATACCTGGTAGTTAAAGCCTGACTCGGGGTACCCTTTGTAAAGGCGGCCGGCCAGGAATGAATCTTCCAGAGTCCTTTTCCAGAAGGGTAGGTAAGGCCACAAACCTGCCTGATGAGTCAGTATGTCCCTGATGATCATGTGCTCTTTATTTGTGCCACGCAGTTCGGGAAGGTATACCGATATCTTCTTGTCCAGGTCTATGAAGCCCCTTTCTTCCAAAAACATTAGAGCCTGCATGGTAGAGAGTACTTTCGTAATAGAGGCGATGTCGTAAATGGTGTAATCGTCCACCGGCTTCATGCTATCGTAGGTGTAGTAGCCATAAGATTTTTCAAACACGATTTTTCCGTTTCTGGCTACAAGGATCTGGCATCCGGGTGTAGCCTGATCCTGAATGGCTTCATGTGCAATGTCATCTATTTTCTTGAGTACCCGGCTGTCCATAGCTGCACCTTCCGGGATGGAGAAAGTAAGCCTGTTCAAAGAGCGGGTAGCCACCCCTTGCCCGAATTTTATATTTTTTGAAATGTTCACCGGTATGCGCCCATTTGTAGATATCCCACCAAAAATGGCCGATGGAATCAGTTTTTGGGCATACTCGCTGTTGTCGTATGCGCATATGAGGTGGTCATAACCATCCAGGGCTTTCAGGCTGTAAGGGCTGTCGAAAAGGCAAAATACCAGGTCGGTTTCATTGTTAAGCTTATCAAAAAGCTGTAGCATTTCCTGTGTTATTCCGTTAATGCCCTGGGTTTTATCCAGGTCGGAAAGGGCTACTACTACCACATCGTAGTTTTTAAGCTGCTTGTAGAGGATGTCATTGTCTTTGCTCCCTTTACTGTAATGGCTGAAAAAGGCATATTTATCCAGGTATTTGGTGAATTCCCCGGAAGGACCAATGCTTAGAGAGGCAAAGGTTTTGTTGTCGAGGGTACTGATGGGCAGGAGGGCATCAGGGTTATTTAATACCGTTATTGATTTTTCTACCAGTTTATGCCTGAGGAGCTCTGTGTCAGGCCTGTTTAGTTTCAGGTTGATGTTTTCAGTGTTCAGGCTGTCCCATTGGTTGAGTCCGGCTTTGTATTTTGCCCGCAATACCCGCTTTACACTTTCCTCAAATTGTGATTTGTTGATTTTCTTTTTTAAAAGGTTCTTTTTGATCAACCCGGTGGCTTCAGGAACATTTTCTGAAAACAGAAGGATGTCATTGCCTGCCTGTAGAGCCAGAAGTTCAGCTTCGCCGTTATTATAATGGTCGGTAATGGCCCTCATATTAAGTGCATCGGTAATGATAAGGCCCTCATATTTCAGTTCCTTTCTCAGTATGTCGTTGATCACTTTGGGCGATAAAGTGGCAGGAGTGTTCTTCTTGCTGTCCAGCGCAGGAACCTGAACGTGTGCAGTCATAATAGCAGAGGTGCCTGCGTAGATGAGTTTTTTGAAAGGGTACAGCTCTAGAGTATCCAGTCTTTTTTTGTCATGGTTGATCTTCGGAAGGGTCAGGTGCGAGTCCTGATGAGTGTCTCCGTGGCCGGGAAAGTGTTTGGCGCAGGATAAAACGCCGTTTTCCTGGAGGCCTTTCATGTAGGCTATGGCTTTGCTGGTCACCTGCTTTTTGTTGCTTCCAAATGATCGTACGCCGATAACCGGATTGTCAGGATTAGTGTTGATGTCAGCAACCGGGGCGAAGTTTATATGCACTCCGAGTATTTTCATTTCCCGTGCTATCTCAGCCCCCATGGCATAAACCAGACTGTCATTTTCTACAGCGCCTAGTGCCATTTGTCGGGGAAAACTGATGGTGCTGTCCAGGCGCATGCCCGCACCCCACTCCATATCCATCCCGATCAGCAAAGGTACCCTGGAGGTCGACTGGAACCTGTTGGTGAGTTCTATTTGCCGCGAAGGGCTGCCTTGCATAAATATGAGCCCTCCCACATGGTTTTTTTCAATTTGCCGCTCTATAATCTGGAAGTGCTTTTCATTGCCTCCGGAGTATACCGGTACCATGAACAATTGTCCGATCCTCTGTTCAATGGTCAAGGCATTAAACACACTATCCACCCACTTTTCCTGCTCCTGGTTTTGTGAAAATGAGTATGTTAAAGTTGAAAAAATGAATAAAGTGGCGCTAAAAACTTTTTTGATCATGCAGCCGTTTCCTTTATGATACCAACGAATAAAAAATTAATTTTGTGCCCTACTAAGATAAAAAAATAAACCACAAACGTGTGCCCATTCTGTAATATCGGGTTATGGTTTAAAACAAAATATCGATATGAAAATTCCCTCGCTTTTTAAGACACCCAGAAATCAAAGATTCAATATAGCCCCAAGGTACTATGATCCGGTCAAAGAAGAAATTGAGCAGAGAACCTCAAGGATCAAGAAAGAATTGTCTCTGGAAGAGAGGGATGATGTTATAGACGAAAATTTCTATAGCTCAAGAATTGTGGGTTCTTTCAGGCATAGCAGGAGCAAGGTGAAAAGCACGGCTGGTTTAACACAAGGCATAATTATCATGCTGCTTGTGGGTGGAGGAGCAGGCTATTTGTATTTCGGAAATATAGCATTATATATCTTTCTTCTGGTTTCTTCCGTATTATTGTACCTTAAAGTAAAACACATCATATAAGCCAAAGCCGTACATGCCAGATATTATCCGTTTACTTCCTGATTCCTTAGCAAACCAAATCGCAGCGGGTGAGGTAGTACAACGTCCGGCATCTGCCATTAAGGAGCTTCTGGAGAATTCGATAGATGCGGGCGCCACTGACATTAAAGTCATTATAAAAGAAGCAGGAAAAACACTCATGCAGGTCATGGACAACGGAAAAGGTATGTCTGAGACTGATGCACGAATGAGCCTGGAGCGCCATGCCACTTCCAAAATAAGCAAGACAGAGGACCTTTTTTCCATCAGGACCATGGGCTTCAGGGGAGAGGCGCTGGCTTCAATGGCTGCCGTCTCGCAGTTGGAGATCAAGACCCGCCAGCCTGATGCAGAACTGGGTACTTTGCTGTACGTTGAAGCCTCGGAGGTAAAGAAGCAGGAACCGGTAGCGTGTGAGCAGGGGACTTCTATTTGTATAAAGAACCTTTTCTACAATGTACCGGCACGCAGGAATTTCCTGAAGTCCAACGGCGTGGAAATGAAACACATCACTGATGAGTTTCAAAGGGTAGCCCTGGCCAATCCTGAGGTCGCCTTTTCTCTTTATCAGAATGACCTGGAGACCTACAATTTGCCTGCGGGCAAGCTGAGCCAGCGGATTGTGAACCTGTTTGGGAAAAATTACAAAGAGCAGCTTGCTTCGTGCCATGAAGAAGCGGGCGAAATATCCATCCACGGATATATAGGTAAACCTGAGTTTGCCAAAAAGACCCGGGGAGAGCAATTCTTCTTTGTTAATAAACGATTTGTAAGGAGCAATTACCTCAACCATGCTGTAATGAACGCCTTTGAAGGGTTGCTGGCGGAGGGTAGTTTTCCTTTTTATGTGCTATTTATAGAGATTGATCCTATACACGTTGATGTTAACGTGCACCCGACCAAGACAGAGATAAAGTTTGATGATGAACGTACCGTGTATGCCATAGTAAGGGCGGCGGCAAAACAGGCTCTGGCTACCCATAACATAACACCTGCGCTTGATTTTTCGGCTGACATCAATCTGGGTTCCAAGATGAACTTTAGCCGCGAAACGATAAAAGATAAGAATTACAGCCAGTTTAGAAGCACCGGCAACAGCAATCTTCAGAAATCAAATCAGGAGCATTGGGAAAAGCTGTTTCACGAACATCCCGGCAAAGGAAGCATGAACAGAGACATCGAGCGTGAAGAGCCCGCAGATGCTGGCAGTATGACATTGACCTTTGAAAGTAACCTTAATACCAAAAGCGAAAGTGAGGTTATGGCGGCGGAGCATAAGAAATCGATCTTCCAACTGCATCAAAAATATATTATCACTCAGGTGAAGTCGGGGATGATGATCGTAGACCAGCAGGCAGCACATGAGCGGATATTATTTGAAAAATATATGGGCTGCTTGAAGAGCAGTAAAGGCGCTTCGCAGCAAACTTTATTCCCCCAGACACTTTCCTTAAACCCTGGCGACCACTCACTCGTAATGGAAATGGAAGAGGAACTGAGAGCTTTAGGCTTTCTGGTCGAACCTTTTGGCAAAAATGATATTATTATAAAGGGAATGCCTGCCGAGATAGGGGCGGCCAATGAAAAGGAAATATTTGAAGGGCTCATAGAGCAGTTTAAAAGAAACAAATCAGAACTGTCCATTCCGCGAAAGGAAAATCTTGCAAGGGCTTTGGCTAAGCGTACGGCCTTAAAACACGGAACGAGACTGAGCGAAGACGAGATGTCAGGTTTGATTGACCAACTGTTTGCGTGTGACAGCCCTAACTATGCCCCCAATGGCCAGGTGACCTTTTATATATTGGAATTGAATAAAATAGACAACTTTTTTAATAAGTAACTATGCTAAGATTAACTCCGGTGGTTAAAAATCTTCTGATCATCAATATTGTGGTGTTTATACTGCAATATGTTTTGCAGGGTATGGATTTTACCGGCCTGATATCGCTATGGATCATTGAGTCTGACAACTTTAAACCATATCAATATTTCACCTACATGTTTGCTCATGGTGGGTTTGGTCATATATTGTTCAATATGCTTGGACTGGTTTTTCTCGGTCCGTTGTTGGAGCAGTTTTGGGGGCCGAAAAAGTTTTTGATCTTTTATATGGTTACAGGCATTGGAGCCGGTGTACTTTACAGCGGTATCGAATACTGGAGAACCAGCCAGTTGGAAAGTGATGTCACTGCCTACGTTATTGAGCCTACACCGGATCACTTCTCAAGATTTGCAGATGAGCATGGTCAATACTTCAATAGCAAGGTTTATGACTTTGCGAATGACTTTTCGAAGAATCCGGAAGACCCGTACTACATTAATCAAAGTAAAGAAATTGTTAAGGGAACTTATCAAAGCCTGCTCAATGGAAGCAGCATGTTAGGAGCATCGGGAGCTGTCTATGGCATATTAATGGCCTTCGGACTGCTTTTTCCAAATACACAGCTTATGCTGCTCATACCTCCGATCCCCATCAAAGCAAAATATTTAGTATTGATTTTAGGAGGTATAGCATTATATTCGGGTTTAAACAGAGAGAGCGGTGATAATGTAGCGCATTTTGCTCACCTGGGCGGTATGATATTCGCCTTTATTATGATCAAAATATGGCAGCAAAACCGCGATAAATTTTATTAGTAGTTATGAATGGTGGTGGATTTTTAAGCGATTTTAAGAACGCCTTTAGCAGGCCTAACAGTGCTCACACTCAACTGATTATCATTAATGTGGTGGTGTTTCTGTTTTTGGCTGTACTTAATGTATTTTCGTCAATACTGGATTTTCAATACGTCTTTGCGTTTGTATACAAGCAGTTTAGTATACCCCCGCTCTTTTCAGACTTTATAACCAGGCCCTGGACCATTATTACATATTCCTTCTCTCACAGCCTGAGTGGCATATTCCATATTTTATTCAATATGCTGGTGTTTTACTGGTTTGCCAAATTGGTCATTGAGTACCTGGGTAGTGATAAGGTAATTAGTCTTTACGTTTTAGGAGCGCTGGCCGGCGGTATTTCATACTTGCTGGTATATAATCTGGTGCCGTTTTATGCGAACCAGGCACATATGCTTAGTGGAATGGTGGGAGCCTCTGCTGCCGTATATGCTGTAGTGGTTGCTGCGGCAACTTTAATACCCAACTATACATTCTTTTTATTGTTTCTCGGCCCTGTGAGAATAAAATATATTGCTGCATTCTACATCGTATTATCATTTCTGGGTTCAGTTGGTAGCAATGCAGGAGGGAATATTGCTCACTTGGGCGGCGCACTGATGGGGTTTATCTTTATCAAGCAGCTCCAGAAAGGAAATGATTGGGGTGCCTGGATACTGAGCGTCATCAGATTTTTCAAAAGTTTTTTTGTACGACAACCCAATATAAAAGTCAGCTACAAAAAAGGCTCATCTTCCAAATCAAAGCCAAGCTCTTCGTCATCACGCCAGTCGTCATCCAAGACCTCACAGGATGAGATAGATGAAATACTTGACAAGATATCTGAACGAGGATATGAAAGCCTGACCAAAGAGGAAAAACAGAAGCTTTTTAACGCAAGCAAGAAGTAGTTTTTGGAATCCTGTTCGTCAGCCAAATAATCAGGAGATTAGATTGCCTTTGCTATTCCTCGAAAGTATTCAGGGATTCAATCAATCACTGTTCACTGTTTACCCGATTACCGCTTACCAAATACGTCCCAGGTTGCCTACTGCTTTTGCTGATTGCTGACTAATTCAAAGCTACTGCTTTTGCTGATTGCCAACTAACTTAACTCTTATTAGCCAACTGCCCACAGGCTGCATCGATGTCCTTACCGCGGCTTCTTCTGACTTTAGCTACGATGCCTGCGGCTTCCAGCTTGCTTACGTACAGGTTAAGTGCATCTTCCGAGGCTTGTTGAAATTCGCCATCGTCAATAGGGTTATACTCGATCAGGTTAACTTTTGAAGGAATGATCTTACAGAACTTTACCAATGCATCCACATCCTTTTCCTTGTCGTTGATGCCCCTCCATACCACATACTCATAAGTCACCTTGCTTTTGGTTTTGTAGTACCAGTATTTAAGTGCATCACCCAGCTCTTCCAGCGGGCTTTTTTCGTTGATCGGCATTACCGCCGAGCGCGTATCGTTGATTGCAGAGTGGAGTGAAACAGCCAGATTAAATTTCACCTCATCATCCGCCAGTTTTTTGATCATTTTAGGTATACCTACAGTGGATAAAGTTATCCTTTTGGGAGACATCCCTAATCCATCCGGCTTGGTGATCTTTTCTATAGATTCGAGCACATTGGCATAGTTCAAAAGCGGCTCACCCATGCCCATGAATACAATATTGGTTAGTGGCCTGTTGAAAAACTGCTCGCTTTGGTCTTTGATAGCTACCACCTGATCGTATATTTCATCAGCATTCAGGTTGCGCATGCGTTTCAGCCTTGCCGTGGCGCAGAAGTTACAGTCGAGGCTACAGCCTACCTGAGATGAAATACAAGCGGTGATCCGTTTTTCAGTCGGGATCAGTACCGACTCTACGATCATGCCATCGTAAAGCTTTACGGCGTTTTTTATGGTACCATCACCACTGCGCTGCATCTGGTCAACAGCAATGTGGTTAATGGTAAATTCTGATTTTAATTTCTCTCTGGTGGACAGTGATATATTCGTCATCTGGTCAAAATCTTTGGCAGACTTTTTCCATAGCCACTCGTATACCTGTTTGGCCCTGAAAGCTTTGTCTCCGATTTGTACGAAGTACTCCGTTAGCTGTTCCAGGCTAAGTTGCCGAATATCTCTTTTCTCCGCTTGCTCTATCATAAATGCAAAGATAAGTAAAATGTGGCTGACAAAACTTTAAGCCTGCAGGGCATCTGACAGCGCCTGCGGAATAGTGGCTATTTTCCTTTCCTTGTAATCCATACAAACTATTCCTGTTTTCCCAATGGCCACTTCTTTACCGGTTTGTTTATTTTTAATACTGTAATACATGTCGAAGCCATATTTGTTGAAGTCGTCAGTAGCGACTTCAATGATTAGGTTGTCTCCGAAAAATGACTCTGACTTATAAACGATAGCCACATCGCTTACGATTATCCCAATTTGGTTCCCCAAGGTAAGCTCATCTTTATAACCCAGTGATCGCAAAAAGCGGAACCTGGCTTCATGCATCAGGGTCAGGATGCTGTCATTGCCCACATGGCCACCATAGTTTAAGTCATTTACCCTGATGGAAAGTTCCGTTGTGAATAGCACCTTATCCGGGAAATTAAGTTTAATCCTTGCCATACGCAGTTGTTTTGATGTGCTGCGAAGATAGACCGGGAACAACACTCCACAAAAGTGTTGATTTGATTTTATAAAAATAGTCCGAAAGCGTCTGGTATGGCCAATTATGGTCTCAGGAATAGTCCTTGCAGTGATTAGGGTGAGTAGAGGAAATCGTAAACTTATAAATTTTAAATATTATTGTTATGAGACATATTAACATAATGGCTACCGTACTGGCAATGATCATGTTGCCATTATTTGTTGGAGCCCAGGAGCCTCATATAGAGGTTACACCCAGTCCGCTGGAAGTACATGGTGATAGTGTAAAATTTACCGCAACCATCACCATGCCTAAGGATAAGGTGTTTAAGAATGAAGGTACTTTTATCATCAGGCCAGAATTGGGCGGCACGCAGTTTAAACCTATTAAACTTTCAAAAGCTAATCTTGGCACGGACCCTAACAAGAACGGGTTTACAGTGACTGTAAATGGAAGCGCCTATTTTGTGGAAGATATGATAGGTAATGACCTAGAGATCGAAAGCGAGTATGCTTACAAGCAAGGTAAAAAAGAGGAAGAATTCAGCGATGTGGATGAACTGGGAAAATGCTGCATAACTACCGGAACGTTGTTTTCAACTAATGGGCAGTATGAATATATGAAGTTTGACTACACACCTGCCAGTTCTACACCACGTAAAGTTGTAGCACAGATTAATTTCCCCATTGATGTTGCCAAATTCCCTGTGGATCAATCCGGAGAGCAGGTAAATGTAATTGGTGAATATCTTAAAGCCAACCCTGATGCTCAGATCACTATCAGAGGTTTTGCATCACCTGAAGGGCCTGTCGATAATAACAGGAGACTTGCAGAAGAGCGGTCTGAAGTTGCTAAAGAATGGTTAGTAAATGCTTTAAAGAGCGAGGGTTATGGACAATATATAAACCCACAATCTATTGAGGTTGAGTCCACCACGGAAGACTGGAAAGGTCTGATACAACTGGTAAGACAATCCGATGTGGATCAGAAGAAAAAAACAGAGATACTTAACATAGTTTCCACCACACAATCTTTACAAGATGCCGAAGACAAACTCTATAAGGTTGTAGGGAACTATGATGATGTAGAGAAATTTATGCGTCCGCTCAGAAGAGCAACCATAGTGGTAGCTTCGGAAAATGCTACAAGACAAGGTTACAGTGTAGCACAGATCGACTCCATCACCAACAAAGTAAATAAAGGAGAAATACCGCACTCTTCATTAAAAGATATATTTAATCAGGAAGAGTATTTACAGGCTTATGTGCAAAACGATGCGGAGCAGGGCAAACTAACACTTCTGACCAGTTACATGACAGTTTATCCTTCCGATACGCGTGTATATAGTGACCTCGGAGCCCTAACAGCGGTTGATTTGCATAAAATTGACATTATAGGCGGTGATGATGCACTGGCCGGTGTTGGCTTTGACAGGGACAAAGTAGATGTGGATACTGAATTTGATATGGACGAAGACAAATTCAAGTTTAAATATAAATTCAAAAAAGAGGATACTGCGGACCCTGAAAAAGTTAAGGTTAAAGTTAAAATGAAGGATCTCGAAGAAAAGCTAAATCAAACGGAAAGTATCCTGACCAGAGCTTATGAAGCTGAGCCAACTAATTTTGTTACACAAAATAACCTCGGTGCATTTTACCTGACTACCGGTGAATATCATAAAGCCAAAGAATACCTCACGCAGTCTGCCAAAATACAGGAGAGTGAAGGTGCTAATTATAACCTTGGCGTGTACCATGCCCGAATGGGTAACTACGAAAAGGCCGCTGAGTATCTGAACAAAGTGAAGAATGTCGAAGGCGTAGAGTATAACAGAGGTCTGGCTAGATTGATGACCGGAGATAATGAAGGTGCCCTGAAAGACTTTCAGGAGTATGCACAGGCTAATACTGAGTATGCCATTGCCCATTATCTGACAGCAGTAGCTGCTGCGAGAACAAACAGTGAGCAGACCATGTACAAAGAACTTGAGCATGCCATAAACAGGGACAGAAGGTTGGCTGACGTAGCCGAAGAAGACCTTGAGTTCAGAATGTATTGGGACAATGACGAGTTCGAGGATGCCGCTGATGACGACTTCACACAGTTGGCAGAAGACGAGTCAGACGATGACCAGTAAATAAAGTAATAATAGTATTTAGTCTGATCAGTAAATATCAGACTGATTAAGTCACACCGGGCGTTGAGAGTGTTTGGAACCAAGTTGAAGCATGCGTCCGGGTGGCTTATTTTTTTGCTTTGCAAAAAGTAGCTTTTCAATTTTATTGTCCGGGAGCTTTTCATGTTTGCCAGCTTTTGAGTTAATTTATCGGCTCAATGGATGTGGTTTTTATAATAATCGGAGCAATACTCATGCTGATGGGGATCATTGGCTCAATATTGCCGGTGCTACCCGGGCCACCTTTAAGCCTGGTAGGCCTGCTTTTCCTTCAATTTCAACAAGAACCACCCTTTACAACTAACTTCCTGCTATTCTGGACGGCCATCACCATTGGAGTGGTGCTGATCGACTACTTCATACCTGCCTATGGTACCAAACGTTTCGGAGGAAGTAAATACGGCGTTTGGGGAACATTCATAGGTTTAATTGTAGGGCTGTTTTTTGCACCGTTTGGCATAATACTGGGGCCTCTCCTGGGAGCACTTATCGGTGAGCTAATCGCAGGTAAAAATTCTAAACAAGCATTTAAGGCAGCCGTAGGCTCGTTTGTAGGCTTTCTGTTAGGAACACTCCTGAAACTTTGCGCCTGTCTGGTGATGACCTATTATTTTGTCGATGCACTTTTATAATATCAATTTCCCTCTTCTTATACATGCTGAAAGGAGTTTATCCGGCAGATAACATAATTGTGCCATCCGGAGGTGGCTAAAAATGAAGGGAGACTCTTTGTCTTAGGATTTTACCTCTGTCGGTGCTTCCGAGAAATGAACTCCAGCCCTGAAAAGGGCGCAATCTATCAGCAAAAGGTGTAGCCTTTTGTTAATTAATCAATCAAGTAGGAAGTAAGCCCTGAATGGGCGGAACTTCTTCGGTTTGGCAGTATTACCACTGTCAATGCTTCTGAACAGTTAGCTTT
>NZ_SMLW01000613.1:25739-26598 GCF_009711405.1 Fulvivirga kasyanovii
GGTGGGTGCGCATTAGTTTGTTAGTGAGTTGACTTTATCAGGTATATTTCAGTTAGGAATTCCGAAATATTTTTTCCGCTGCTCTATGAAAATTTCGGAATGGCACGCTGAGTTGGTTTTAAAATAAAACCGAAGTCATAGCAGTACCAAAACTCCCTCTTCCGTGTCGGAGAGGGCATTCGGGCCAGAGATAACCCACCAGCCATTGCCGGGTGAGGTAATACCCCCCGCAAATCAAAGGTGTCTTTTCCCTAAGCAGAAACCCATTAAGTCGATACTATAGCCGCACGAACTCGAGCCCTGAAAAGGGCATAATCTACCAGCAAAAGGTGTAGCCTTTTGTTAATTTAATCAAATGAGATACAAACCCTGAATGGGCAGAACTTCTTCGGTTTGGCAGTATTATCACTGTCAATGCTTCTGAACAGTTAGCTTTACGAAACTTTCGGAAGTTTAGTAAAGCCGCTGTTTAGTTCTGTTTCATTTCCGGTATGGAATAGGTGGCAGATGATCTGTCAGGGGACAGGTCATGGGGAGAACGCTGAGTTTGTTTTAAAATAAAACCGAAGTTATAGCAGTATCAAAACCCCTTCTTCCGTGTTGGAGAGGGACAAAGTTGACCTACAGGCCAAAGCCGGGCGAGGTACTATCTCTGCCAGCCCTACAGAACAGTTAAAAGGTAGTGCCCTAATCAAAAGCTTGAAAAAAAGTTAAAAACCACCGCCCCAATTGTCCCATTGAGGGGACTACAGGGGTGTTTAGCCAGCCTGCAAGAAAATACCAGAGGCCATCGGAAGCACGCAGAACACCCTCTATCCCGATTTTTACAAATCGGCATGTCTCCCTCAAGGGAGAAGTT
>NZ_SMLW01000117.1 GCF_009711405.1 Fulvivirga kasyanovii
CTCGATGGTTGAATAAAAATTTACTTGCTTACTTTTCATCTTTATTATAGGGGTGAAATTTAACAGGTTTGCCTGTGGCATCCTCTATATCCTTCTTTGCTTTTCGCTCTCTGCTGACAGGGGTACCATTCTTATTTTGCTTACCTACTTGATGGTACTCTATCACTTCACCAGTTTTTGGATCAACTTCTGCCTGATCTGCATATCTATATCCTTTTTCTCCTTCAGGTGTATTTATCTTTTTTTCTGGCTCGGCGATATTTCCGCGCTCCTCTATCTCTTTAGCTACATTTTCATTAACCTTTTGATGGTCTGGCCCTCCTTTTTTACCATTAGGATTAGGTACTTTCTTCTCAGGCTCTTGGTTTTCCAGGCTCTTGATTTTCAGGCTTAGGCTCTGAATCTCGCGTTCCCCACTCGTCTTCATATAAGATTTGTCCTATAGCTAGAGCAGCAACTGTTGATCCTACAATAGACCTATCATAACTATCTTGCGCTTCAACCATTGCCTCTTTATTAGCCTCTGCATCCATACTCGGAGCATTTGCAGGCTTTGCAGACAACATATATCCTAAGAATGCTAATCCACCAATAAGACATACTGGACAATCTCCATAAGGATCATTATATGAAACTGGATTATTATATCCGTACTGGTAAGGTGTCCAAGCTTCCTGAGGACTAGCATCTGCTAATGGATCACTCTGCACAAACCTTCCTATCTGGTAATCATATAACCTATATTTGGTCATATCCAAACTCAATTCAAGGTCGGTTATCCTTTCGGTGTTGAACTTTTTATCCCCCGTGCCTTGGTTGAACAAAAACCTGTTTTTCTTGGCACTAATCCTCTTAAAGCCCCCTGCCATCTCCATACCGTATGGATAATAATCACTGGTTTCCAGCACAT
>NZ_SMLW01000281.1 GCF_009711405.1 Fulvivirga kasyanovii
TTGATCCGGTTTAAATTGTTAATTACAAATTACAGGCTTTCGGAGTCAAGCAGCAAATAAACCTTGTGTTTTATGGGTAAGGAGATAGAGACATTTGAAGATTTTAAATTAAACAAACAACTTTTAAATGCCATTGAGGATTTGGGTTTCACTGAACCTACCCCGATTCAAAAAAAGGCTATTCCACTTGTGCTGGCAGGGCATGATGTAATGGGTATTGCGCAAACCGGTACCGGAAAGACTGCGGCGTTTGTACTTCCCATACTTATGAAAATAAAGTATGCCCAGGGCATGGATCCACGTGCGCTGATACTGGCTCCGACCCGGGAGCTGATCTTGCAGATAGAGGAAAACATTAACATGTTTTCAACTTATCTGGATATTCGCTATGTGTCTTTATACGGGGGAGTTGGACCTAAAACCCAGATTGAAAAAGTACAGGAGGGTGTTGACATTATATTAGCTACACCTGGAAGGTTTATGGATATATACCTGAAAGGCGAGCTAAACACAAAATTAATTAAAACACTTGTGCTCGATGAGGCTGATAAAATGATGGATATGGGATTTATGCCCCAGATCAGGAAAATATTAGAGGTGATCCCTGTTAAGCGGCAAAATCTTCTTTTTTCCGCTACAATGGCAGACAGGGTCTTGAAGCTTTCGGAAGAATTCCTGGAATTTCCGGAAGTCGTAGAAGTGGCACCTCAGGCTACCACTACGGATACTATTGAGCAGCAGCTTTATCAGGTGCCTAATATGCGAACCAAGATTAACTTTCTGGAGCACCTGCTAAAGAAGGAGGAGTTTAACCGGGTGTTGGTGTTCACCAGAACCAAGTCGACTGCAGATAATGTATTTAAATACCTGGATAGAAAAGGCTTGGGGCCTGTAAGGGTTATCCATTCCAACAAGGGACAAAACAGTCGCATCAATGCTATGAATGAGTTTAAAGACGGTGAACTTAGGGTGCTGGTGTCAACAGATGTTTCTGCACGAGGTATTGATGTTAGTATGGTTTCGCATGTGATTAATTTTGATGTGCCGATCATTTACGAAGATTATGTACACCGGATAGGAAGGACGGGAAGGGCTAAAAATGAAGGTGTAGCCCTTACTTTTGCCAATAAGGCTGAGCTGCTTCACATTGGCAAAATCCAGGAGCTGATAAGAACTGAAATACCTCAGAAGCCACTACCTGAAGAAGTGGAGATTACAGAAACACCCCGGCAGGAAAAAATAGCTATTGAGATGGATATAGATGCTTTTAAAAGGAAGGAAAACCCTGATTTTAAAGGTGCGTTTCATGAAAAGAAACAGCGGTTTAGCGAAAAAACAAATAAAAAATCTAACCAGAAAAGGAGGAAAACACGTAGGAAATAAGGATTGTATTAAAAAGTTGTTTAACCAAACCTTTATTATGAGAAGACTATACGCACTATTTCTTTTAGCATCAAGCATTTTATCCCCTCTTAAAATATACTGTCAATCTGATGAGGATATGTTGAAAAGTATCTTTAATGAGACGTTGACAAATGGCCGTTCATATGAGATGCTGGACTATCTCAGTAATGAAATCGGCGGACGCCTGAGTGGTTCTCCTGAGGCCGCTGCTGCGGTGGAGTGGAGTCGGCAGGAAATGATGAGCCTGGGTTTTGATACCGTTTTTTTACAGGAGGTTATGGTACCTCATTGGGTGAGAGGAGAAAAGGAAGTTGTGAAAGTAATTAATTCCGACAGGCTGGGAACGTTTGACCTTACTGCCTGTGCTCTGGGTAACTCTGTAGGTACCGGAGACTTGGGCGTGGTGGCTAAAATTATTGAGGTTGACGGTATAGAATCACTGAGAAAGCTGGGCAGGAAAAATGTGGAGGGGAAGATCGTATTTTTCAACAGGAAAATGGATCCAACCCATATAAGTACTTTTGCAGCTTATGGCGGAGCAGTTGATCAGCGGGTGTTTGGGGCTTCAGAGGCAGCAGATTTAGGTGCACTGGCGGTTGTTGTACGGTCAATGGCATCCAATAATGATGATATACCTCATACCGGGACACTAATATATAAAGAGGGTGTTAAAAAAATCCCGGCGTTGGCCATAAGTACAAATTCTGCCAATTTGCTCAGCAAAAGCTTAAAAGCTGAGCCGGACCTGGAGCTATACATTGAATCACATTGCCAAATGTTGCCCGATGTACTGTCATACAATGTTATTGGTGAAATAAGAGGTTCATCAAAACAGGGTGAGTATATTATTGTAGGAGGCCACCTCGATTCGTGGGATTTAGGTGACGGTGCTCATGATGATGGCGCGGGTTGCGTACAATCTATAGAGGCACTGCGTGTTTTGCAAAGCATCGGATATAAACCAAAGCATTCTATACGAGCAGTGATGTTCATGAATGAAGAGAACGGCTTAAGGGGTGGATTGAAGTATGCTGAGCTGGCTAAGAAAAATCAGGAGAAGCATCTGGCTGCCATCGAGTCAGACAGAGGGGGCTTTACTCCCAAAGGGTTTACTCTTGTAGGGAGTGAGGCTGCAAAGGCTCAGCTACTTAATTGGAGGCCTTTGTTTGAAACCTATGGAATATATGACTTTGGCAAGCCAGGGGGAGGCGCTGATATCGGTCCGCTCGAAGAACAGGGAACCGTTTTGATCGGTTTTCTACCCGATTCACAACGTTACTTTAACCTGCACCACACTACGGCAGATACTTTTGACACAATAGATAAAAGAGAACTTGAGCTCGGTGCAGCCAGCATGGCAGCTTTGGTTTATTTAATTGATAAGTACGGAATAGATGGAAAGAATTGATACGGAATTGACGCGGATGCTGAATATAAGGTATCCTGTTATTATGGCTCCTATGTTTTTGGTTTCTAACGCTGCCATGGTTATTGAAGGCGTTAAAGCAGGTATTACCGGTTGTATACCGGCGCTTAATTATCGAACTGACAAAGAGTTTCGAGCGGCGCTTACTGAGATAAAGGAAGCTGTGGGCGGGCCTTTTGGTATCAATCTGATTGTGAATAAGTCCAATTACAGGCTTAAGGAGCAGCTTAAGACTTGCGTAGAATATGAAGTAGACTTTATTATTACCTCCCTGGGAAGCCCTCGGGAGGTAATAGAAGCTTGCAGTAAAAAAGGAATTAAGGTTTTCTGCGACGTAACTGAGGAGAAATACGCAAAAAAGGTGGAAGAGCTGGGAGCAGATGCTTTAATAGCTGTTAACTCAGGAGCAGGCGGCCATGCAGGACCTATGCCTGCCAGTGAACTTATCCCTCTCTTAAAAGCTAATTGTAAAATACCTGTGATCTCAGCGGGAGGCGTAGCCACCGGATCAGAGCTGCACGATGTACTGGCTCTGGGGGCATGTGGAGTGTCTATGGGTAGTCCTTTCATAGCTTCTGACGAGGCAGGTGTATCTCAGGAGTACAAGCAGGCCATAGTGGATTATGGAGCTAAGGATATAGTGATGACTGACAGGTTATCAGGAACGCCTTGTACGGTTATTAATACTCCTTATGTTCAGGAGATCGGCACGAAACAAAACTGGCTGGAGTCCATACTCAATAAGAACAAAACGCTTAAAAAATATGCTAAGATGCTGACGTTCTATAAGGGGATGAAATCCCTGGAGAAAGCAGCCTTTAGCGCTACCTATAAGACACTTTGGTGTGCCGGGCCTTCTATTGAGCATGTGCATGCCATTCGTCCTGTAAAAGAGATTGTAGAGGGACTCATAAACGAATACAGTACGCGACCTGAACGGGCTTTCTGAGGAAACCTTGAGCCAGGCAGGATTTCTTGGGATACACTAACTTTTCGGGATCAGTCCGAATTTCTGGGGAGGGCATGAACTTAGACATATGTATCTGGTACTATTTTGCAAAAGGCAATCGGCAAGAGCAGTTGGCAAACAGTCTAAATGACAAGATATAAGCGCATTAGTACCATTTTTCAACCATAATCACTTACCTGTAATACGATCTTTAGATATACAACCTTTCGGTTTTATCCTTTTACCCCCCCCCAAGTTTTCCTCTTGATCCACTTTTCGCCTCGGTGAGTGACAGAAGGTCGTTGATCGCAAT
>NZ_SMLW01000342.1:0-2149 GCF_009711405.1 Fulvivirga kasyanovii
CCCCAATACTAAAAGCCTGTTCTTAATTTTCATTATTAACTAATATCAAATTCAGGGTCTACGTGTTTTTTGACCAACGCTCTCAAGTCGTTAACAGAAAGCCACTCTTCATTTGTTCCAGAATTATATTCAAACCCTCTGACCACAGCTGTTGCTCCGGTTTTATCCATATAATCCTCTTTTGTATATCTAAAAGTCTGAGGAAGAATTATATAGTATTTTCCAAGATCAACAGTATTCACCGAGTCAGAAGATGTAATCATTTCCTCATGTATTTTCTCGCCAGGACGGATACCAAGAATCACCTTCTTACAATTCGGACCAATCGCTTCTGCTACATCGGTTATTCTGTAAGAAGGTATTTTAGGAACAAAAATCTCACCTCCCCAAGCATTTTCAATTGCATACAAAACCAAGTTTACTCCTTCCTCCAGCGAAATGTTGAACCTAGTCATCTGTTCATCAGTAATAGGCAATTCTCCACTATGTCTCTTTTCCAGGAAAAATGGAATGACCGACCCTCTAGATCCCATAACATTACCATATCTGACTACAGAAAACCTCAGTTCACGTTTTCCTCTCATATTGTTAGCCGCAACAAAAAGTTTATCAGAACAAAGTTTGGTTGCCCCATATAAATTAATTGGAGCGGCGGCTTTATCCGTAGAAAGTGCCACAACCGTACCTACCCCGGTATCCATAGCCGCATTAATTACATTTTCAGCTCCTATTACGTTTGTTTTAATACACTCCATAGGGTTATACTCCGCAGCAGGAACCTGTTTTAATGCTGCAGCATGTACAATAATATCCACATTCTCACATGCCCTTTTTAAACGTTCAGCATCTCTTACATCTCCAATGAAATATCTTAATTGCGGATATTCTTTAGGGCTAAACTGCTGAGACATTTCAAATTGCTTCAACTCATCTCTTGAATATATTATCAACCTCTTTACATCACCATATTTATTTAATATCGTTTCAACAAACTTTTTCCCGAACGACCCGGTGCCTCCTGTAACCAAAATGGTTTTCCCGGCTATATTAATGTTCTGCATATATCAACTTTTAATTGAAGTGTTATTTAAAACCCAATTGTAAATTTTTCCAAACTCAATCTCTTGACAATTATCCAGTTCGAGATCCTTTATCATTCCTTCCACAAAATCCCTGTCACTAACTTCATCGATCGTTAACTTAACATCAAGTTCTTTGTTGACTCCTAACACATCCGGAGTAATCATAGCTATGTCAAATAGGTGAGGGTTATTTCTTAAATAAGGAGTCACATGCTCCTTATCATAAGATGAAAGGTCATTGTTATAAAAAGCTTTACGCAAAGCCCCTACTTTAATATATTCATATACTACATGTGATAATCCCTTCACACATGTATAGTCCATGTTTTCTGATCTATGTATTTCGAATAACAACTTACTTGCTCTTACATGATTGAGAGGATTATCCGCAGTTATTCGCACTATTGTATCTTGATTATCAAAATCTTTCGAAGCCCTGACAAAGCGATCTAGTACATTAACGGAATCTCCACGATAACATTTATACCCCAAGTACGTAGAATATGCCTCTATTGGATCATCTTCAATCAAATTTGTTGTTGCAATAATTATATCATCAATAAAATGTAATTTTCTGGCTGTTTCTATTACCCTCCTAAGCAAAGGGATACGAACTATTGGCATTAAAGATTTCCCTCTAAGCCTGTTGCTTCCCATGCGAGCCTGTATAATTGCCACTGTCTTCATCTAAAGTAATTATGTCACAGATACATGCTTATCCCTCCGAATAATAACCCCCAGTTTCTTTATTAACCCTTCGACCGTAACCATAACCATAACCGTAGCCATAACCATAACCGTAACCGTAGCCGTAGCCCGGGCCACTTTTACCTATGTCATTGAATAAAATACTAACGCTTTTAATTTTTTCTTTTTCATAGTAGTCTTGTATAGCCACAATCGCCTGCTTGGGCGTATAATTTTGACGTACCAGAAAAATAACATGATCAACTAAATGTACCAAGGTAAAAGCATCGGTAACAAGTGAAATTGGCGGAGTATCAATTATTATATAATCATACTTTTTAAACAGTGTAGGGATTACTGCATCGAGTTTTCCATTCATT
>NZ_SMLW01000342.1:2414-6390 GCF_009711405.1 Fulvivirga kasyanovii
ATTGCACAACATCTTCAATTATAGCTGATCCAGACAAAAAGTTGCTCAAGCCGAAGCTATTAGTCAGATTAAAATCATTGTAAATTCTTGGTTTTCTAAGATCAGCTCCCAGTATAAGTACCTTTTTACCTGTTAAAGCAAAAACCGTCGCAAGATTGATTGTAGTAAAGGTCTTTCCTTCCCCACTAATGGATGATGTAACCATAAAAACCTTTTTATCCTCCCCTCCAACAAAAAAATTAAGGTTGGAACGTAGTGACCTGAATGCCTCTGAAACAATTGATTTCGGTTTTAAACTTACTATGAGGTTATTATCCATCTTTTTATGCCCTATACCTCCAATAATAGGTATCCTGGTCAGTTTTTCAATATCCTCTTTCGACTGTATTTTGTCATCGAGGACTTCCATTGTAAGAAACAACAGAAAGGGAATAGCAAGTCCAATAATTATTGCTATCGCATAGTTTTGCTTAACCTTTGGGGTTAATATCTGTCCGGATAACCTGGGAGGGTTCACTTCAAGTATGTCAGACGCATTCGATGCCTTAGAAATACCTGCCTCAGCCCTTTTCTGCATCAAAAATATGTACAGGCTCTCACTAAGAGCGTAATTCCTTTTGATATTAACAAGTGTTCTTTCCTTTTCCGGTAAGGCTACAAGTTTTTGCTCAACTTGAGTTATTTGGGAGTTTAAAAATCTTTCATTAATAGATTGGGCATCTAAAATATTTTCTACACTAGTTTGCACATCGCGCTTAATGTCATGAATCCTTTCCTGTTTTTGAGTGAAAAGTGAACTTGCTTTCTTCGCCTGGCCCATAAAGGCCTGCAATTCGGATTGCTCTTTAACCAAGTTAGCTATTAATTGAGTAACAATAGGGTCTTCAATACCCACACTTGAAGGGGGTACAATTGTATTCAGGTCATTATCCTTTTCTAAGTACTCAAGAACATAGTTATAATAGTTTCTTTTAATCTTCAGTTCGACTCGCTGTTCCTCCAATTTAACTAGTTTCTCGTATAGGTTTAGTCCCTCTCCCTCCAAGTCGGTAGCAATATTCTGTTTTTTGAACCTCTCAACCTGCGATTCAAATATCTTTAAAGAATCGGATATCTCGTCCAATTGTTCTTCTATGAACTCTATTGACCTTGTAGCTGCCAAATTTTTCCTCTCAAGATCAAATAGCTGATACTGAAATATCAGTTCTTTCAAGAAATCTATCTCTTTCTCTGGTATTGGCCCGCTAAGCGAAAGGTTCACAACAGAAGCTCCTTCCTCAGCCCATTCGGCATTCAATTTCTTACTATATTGGTAAGCAACTTTATCAGGGTCTTCCAGAAAAATAAGAAACCTCTTGCCTATATATGGAGATAAATTACCCGTTGTCTTCAACATTATATCATATCCATTAACTACAAGGGTGTCACCAAAGACTCCGACAGTTGATTTTATGTCGTACTTGTCTTCTTCAGTCCCTTCCTTTTTTATAGGATCTATCTTATATGTTTGGTTATCTTCAAATTCTATATAAAACGATTCACCAGATGGATAATACTCCTTAGGAAATACTTCAATTTTAACAGGGAAATTACTTTGATAGAACTCAGTTGTTTTGATGTTTCCTTCAACATAATAAGAAACTCCAAAATTTAAAGCCTTCACAACATCCTTCAACAATGTCTCCGACTTTATAATATATAATTCATTATAGAAATTTCTATACGGATCAACAAGAGGGTTATTGTATAGTAATTTTCCTTCAGCATTTTCCTTGCTTTCCTTAATTATAATCGAAGTACTTACAGGGTATATTTTGGTTGTATAACGATTAATTAAATGCGCCAACACTATGCAAGTGACCAAAACTATAACAACTATATACCAGTACCGAAGAGCTCTAAATAAAACTCTCTTATAGTCAACCAGCTTATTCCCTGAATGATGTGAATCTTCAAGTCGGATAAACTCCCGATCCGGCAAAAATCCTTTTTCTAACATCAGTTGGTTATAAGGTTAATAATCAATAATAAAGTAGATGCTGAAGAGAGGAATAATGCCACATTTTGCCCAAAATACTTTCTAAACGGTCGTTGTTTTAAAGGAGGCACAATAATTATATCATTTTGATGGACAAAAAAAGAAGAATTTTGCAAATACTGTTCGTCCAAAAGGTTTACATATAGAACTTCATTGTTTCCTGAGATTTGCCTGATAACTTTCACATTTTTTCGATCCGCCAAATCTGTTAACCCATTAGCCAAGCCTATGGCCTCCATCATAGTCATATTATTATTGTAAGTATTTATTGTCCCCTGACTATTTACTTCCCCAAGCAGGGTCACCCGAAAATTTAGCAACCTTACATTTACGACCGGTTGAGTAAGGTAATCAGCAGCCAACTCTTGTAGAAAGTCTTTTATTTCGTGTACAGTCCTCCCTCCAACTTTAACTTTACCTATTTCTGGAAATTGTATCATCCCCTCCTTGTCAACAAGATATCCTGAAAGGGAAATTGCACCAATATTTGTTGTGGTGTTTTGAGCATTAGTCTGACTAAATATGTCAAACTCTTCTTTTGTCAAACTACTAAACCGTATTGATAAAATATCCTCAGGCTGAACCCTATACTCATAATCCGCCAAATCATACACTCTTAACACAGTGTCTTTCGGAAAGCTTTCATTCAACTCATCCCCCTTCTGCAAATAAACTATCTTCTTATTCGGCACGCAAGAAGCCCCCAACACCACAACAAAAAGTAAAATAAAGAGATTTCTCATCCTAAAGATCACGTATACTATTTTACAAAACTTTTTCCCAACATCCACACTTCCTTCAGCATCTTGAGGAAGCCTTCTATTTCATCAAGTGGTACCATGTTTGGGCCGTCGCTTAATGCTTTTGAGGGGTTGGGGTGGGTTTCTATGAAAAACCCGTCTACTCCAACGGCCGCGGCTGCTCTGCCCAGGTAGGGGGCAAACTGTCGTTGACCTCCGGAGGTGCCTCCGGCGCCTCCTGGCTGCTGTACGCTATGGGTAACGTCAAAAACTACGGGAGCGTATTGTCGCATAGTAGGAAGTGCTCTCATGTCGACTACAAGATTGTGATAACCGAAGGATACTCCCCTTTCGGTCAGACAAACGTTGGGGTTGCCTGCTCCACGTACTTTGTCAACCGCGTACTTCATGTCTTCTGGCGCCATAAATTGGCCTCTTTTTACTTTAACCATTTTACCGGTTTCAGCGGCAGCCAGCAGTAAATCTGTTTGTCTGCATAGAAATGCAGGGATCTGTAATACGTCCACAACTTCAGCCACTTCTTTGGCCTGGTATGATTCGTGAATATCCGTAACGACCGGAACGTTAAGGTCTTTTTTAACTTTTGATAGTATTTCCAGACCGGAATCTAAACCTTTGCCGCGATATGAGCCAGCGGATGTACGGTTGGCTTTGTCAAAAGAGGCTTTGAATACATAGTCTATATCTAGCTGCTGGCACACTTCTTTTACCTTTGTCCCGGTTTCCATGCATATATCGTAGCTTTCCGCTGCACATGGCCCGGCAAACAACACCAGCCTGTCGCCTCCTAAGTTTATATTTTCCGTGATATTAACACGCTCTTTAAATATTTCCATTAATTGTCTATGTAGCTTTTAACGATTCCTTCTAACAGGCCCTGGGCGGCTAAAATAAAATCAGCAGCCTCGCGAACTACTCCTTCCCCACCCTTCTTTTCAGTGACTAAATCAGCATATCCCTTTACGTATTCCAGAGCATCTGCCGGTGCCACTCCCAAGCCTGCGTATTTAATTAATTTCAGGTCTATTATATCATCTCCTATATAGGTAACCTGATCGTCCGAAAGCTGGTATTTTTCCAGAACATCATTATAAACCGCAAATTTATCTTTTACATGTTGATAAAAAAAGTCCAGCTTCAGTTCTTCACACCGTCTGGCGACCAACTCAGAGGTTCT
>NZ_SMLW01000121.1 GCF_009711405.1 Fulvivirga kasyanovii
TCAACTTCTGGTGATATATATGGGGCGTCAGAATTGATGGTCTGAACCATCATCTTTTTTAGAATTAAGCTTTTAAGTATAAGCCCATGTCTGGGCTTAGAATATTTCAATATACACAAAAATGAAGAATGAATGGCTGACATTCAAATTTCTTTTACTAAAAAGTCAACCTGTGCCCAACAAGCCACTATTTTTTGCCAGGGAAATAAAAGTTTCTGAGCCCGTTATAACTTAATTTCCATAATCGGTGTGGCTTGTTGGGGTTAAATCCTCTTCTACAGTCCAAAGTAACAGTCAGCTATAAAGTTCTTATTTTTTGCTTGAAACAAATTTCTAACCTTGGGTTGGCAGTTATAAAACCACGTTGTTTACAACATGAGTAAAATACCGGAACTGTTAAAATGGATGTGCTGTGTAGTAGTGATCGGAGTTTTTATTTTGATTGCGCTGCCTGTCATGTTTGTTGTTCAACCTTTTATTTGGGGTCGTTATAAACTGGAAAATCACCGGTATACAAAGTTTTTAGAGCAATTGGAAGGAAAGCACTTCTTTTGCTACAACTATACCCATGCTGATTTTATCGAGCGTGAGTTGCTGCCTAAACTGCCAAACTCTGTAGAAGTTGTTTTTGCAAATGGATCAATATTACAATCGAAGTACCAGGAAAGGCTTATTTCCAAGGTTTTATATAATCTTGACTACCATAGTAGCTTTCCGCATTTGGTCAATATTTCAGATGGAAGGGTTAGAAATCAATCTCTGAGGTATGAACTTTGCGATACGATCAAGAAAAATAAACCGGTTGAATTATTTTTACTTGAAGTTTATAGGTTTTTAGACCATCAGGATTAATTTGAAAAAATTATATTTGTAAACCACTTAACCCATAATATAAAAAATGCTTGTTGCCGATTGCTATTAACAACTGTCTGT
>NZ_SMLW01000105.1 GCF_009711405.1 Fulvivirga kasyanovii
TTTAACTTTTTGATGTTTATTACTTTGTAAAATGGTTGCTCCTGCGGAGCAAGAACCATATTAAAGATCAATATGGAATAAAGTTTTAAATGCCATATATCTGGGACAGTTATCATTTTATAAAGCACAGTCCGCATACATTCCGTGCCAGAAATAGATCATTTATAGTGTACTATATCACCACCTGTATGCTCTGTGTTTTTAAGATTGTTTTCGTTCAATATCAAGTTCATTTCCTTTTCTGAGAGTTCTTGAACATCTATTCCGAAATAATTCTTTTTCTTCATATCAGTTTGTGAGTATAATGTCAAATTACATGCAATGAGTATTGTTAGTCTTTTCATTTATTTGTCATCTATTGTTGCAGGCCCGCTGGTACGGGCTTGCGGCTTATCAATATGTATGTAGCACACAAAACATTAGAGGCACGAGTTACAAACTCACGCCAGCTAAGACAATGTTAACACCCGGAATAGTTTGAATTATTTTTTAACTTGAAGAGTATTGAGATATTTGCATGACATTGAACTATCAGATTGATACTCAATTAATATTGTCAATTCGGAATTGAGGTAATGATCTTCGGAAAAAAAGCCTTTTTCTCGAGCATCTTCATAGGTGATTTCTCCAGTATACCTTACTATTTTCTGGTCATCAACTAAAATGGTATCACCCTTATTTTTGTTGCCCAATAAAGGAAGA
>NZ_SMLW01000056.1 GCF_009711405.1 Fulvivirga kasyanovii
TCGATTAGCTCAAGGACGTTGATGTAGCCAAAAGTTGCTCCTGATGCCACACCAAAGTCCAGCAGGATTTCTCCATTAGCATCCGCTGTCAGGTTTTCAAAAACAATGTATTCAGAGGTATTGTTGGCTCCATCAAGGGTTTGGGTCACCCCGTTGATGGTATAACTTCCCTCCCGGCCTCCGCCAGACTCGTGTATACGCGAACCAAAGATTTTCACTGAATACTGCTTAACTGATTCCAGGCCGGTCAACTTGTAGGTACCACCTGCTCCCCATGCGTAGTAACTGTCAGAGCAGGCCGTTGCAGGGTAACCCAGCAGCGACTGGTTGTACCCATTGGTATTAATCCCGTTCCCGTTAAGGTGGCCATTATCCGCTTCCGTGACCACT
>NZ_SMLW01000031.1 GCF_009711405.1 Fulvivirga kasyanovii
CTAAACCCCGGCTTTACTAAACTTCCAAAAAGTTTGGTAAAGCTTAGCTGTTCAGGAATACAGGCAGAAGGTAATGCCTCTAACCAGAAGTTTAAGTTATGTGCCATCCGTTTAAGAAACTGCATTTCAGTAGCTCCGTGAACGGGCAGCAGATAATCTGTCGGGGGACAGATTATGGGTGGAGCCAAGGAGCTATTCTGATTAAACGTGCAATAGCACAATACCCAGCCATAAAAACCTACCGACAGCACTAAACCCCGGCTTTACTAAACTTCCAAAA
>NZ_SMLW01000209.1 GCF_009711405.1 Fulvivirga kasyanovii
TAACAATACAAGGTTTTACAGCAAAGATTTGATGTATGTTTACATTTTGTTTAATTATGTATTAATGATAAAAGACCAATATCTAGTTGATAGGCTAAAGCAGAACGACTTAAAAACTTTAGATAAAGTTTATCTCACTTATAAAGAGGACTTCTTTTTGTTTGCGCATAAATTAAATGCACCAGCAGATGATATTGCTGACATTTATCAGGAAACTATAATTAATCTATATGAGAATGTGCAAAATGGGAAGTTAGAGAAGCTAACTAGCACCTTAAAGAGTTATGTGTTTGCCATTGGAAAGTTTAAAATATACAGGCAGTTAAACGAAAACAAAAAACTATATCACGAGGAGCATATCATTCACATTTCTGAAGAAATGCAGTTATTTGAAGCCGAGTTGCATGAGGAACAACAAGCGATTCTAAAAAAATCATGGAAACTACTAGGCAGTAAATGTCAAGAGATATTAGAGTTGTTTTATTATAAAGGAATGACCTTAGATGAAATACAGGAAACCTTACAATACTCTTCAAAAGACGTGTTGAAAAGCCAAAAATCTAGATGTGTAGCGCAGTTAAAGGAATTAGCCAAAGAACGGTATGAATCAGCAAGAACTCACAGAAAAATATTTTAGCAGTCGGCTTACTAGTGACGAGTTTAAGCAATTGGAGCAAGTCTTAAAAAATGACAGCCAATTAAGAGCTGAGTTTTTCAATGAGTTGGAAATTAAACAAACCATTGCACAGGAAAAACACAGCACTTTAAAAAGTAGGTTTCAAGAATTGGACAATAAAACAAAAAAGAAAATCAGTTGGTTTCGTTATGCGGCTGCTGTGGCTTTCTTAACTGCTGTTGGTTCTATTATCTACAGCTTACAACCAAACTATCAAAATTTGTACACCGAAAATTTTGAGGTGTATCCTAATGTCATAAATCTAACTACAAGAAGCGAAACTGAGCAGGAAACCAACGAAATGGCAGCCTTTGACCTTTATGAAGATGGTAATTATAGCGAAGCCGCAAAAAATTTTAATAAGGCCTACGAAAAGGAACCAAAAGACTATTTGATTTTTTATAAAGGAATGAGTCTTTTAGCCCAAAGTGAAACGGAAGAAGGCATTCGTGTTTTGCAAAGTTATGAATGGGAAAAAAATAAAAGCGACTTTACTGCAGTGGCAAATTGGTATTTGGGCTTAGCATTCTTAAAACAGAAACAAAGTACTAAAGCCCAATTCTATCTTGAAAAAGTAGCCCGTTCAGACAGTAATTTAAGCAAGCAGGCGCAAAAATTATTAATAGAGTTAGACTGATTTGGTTCTTCTATAACGTTTATTAATAAGCACTGCGGCAATAAATATGATTCCGGCAAAAATATACCACGATAGATGACTTGTGGGGGTAATACTAGGAGTTGTATCACCATTAACTACAAACCCAGCCCAATAATAAGGATGTGATTTTAATGGATTTTTTTCTATAAAATCTTTTTTTGCATTAGTCAATGCCGTTGCTTTGTTTTCTCCTTCGCTTAGATAGTGATAAAAAGAAACCATTATTTCTGAAGTTTCCTGATCAGGCACCTCCCATAAACTATACACGCTAGAACGTACGCCAGAATAGGTTAATGCTCTCGATAAGCTTAAAAAACCTTCGCCGGCGGCTAATTTTCCAACACCGGTATTACAAGCACTTAGTACCACCAAATCTGCCGGAAAATACATACTATAGAGCGCAGAAAAATTAAAGTAATCATTGTTGTGAAAAACAAGGCTCGATTGAGTGTGTTCTTCTTCATTTAATACGGCATGCATTGCCAAATGGTAAATTTTATACGCACTTGCGTGATTAATAAAGTTTTCAACAGAAGCTTCACGATTTAAAAACAAGTCGCCATTAAATGTAGCTGAAATTTTTTCAGCTTCTATTTTGGCTGCCTTTATGTCTTTAAACCTGTTGCCTCTTGAAGTTATTCCATCAGTTTTTGGATCGTATTGAGGAGCAAAAGCAGCCAATAAATCTTGATGTTGCTTGGGTTGGTGAACATTTTTTTTGAGAAAATACCACAACGCCACGGAATTGGCATATTGAATATCATGCGTATTAACCAATGGATTAGACTCGTTTTCGAGGACTTCAAAGGGTAGATAATGTAGA
>NZ_SMLW01000241.1 GCF_009711405.1 Fulvivirga kasyanovii
AATCTGCAAAGAACCTTACATAGACATATACATGGCTCAGAACCTTAAGGGATTATTTTTAGTGGAGTAGCAATCACCTTCTGGCTCAAGTGTTGCAACTCCCATCTGGTAGTTAAGCGCAGCGATCCTACGACCTAAGATGATATAGGGCGTCCGCCCGGGCTAATTCTGTAAATGCTATCTTTAAAAACATTGGAAGAAAATAGGCCATTCGGGGTCAAAACACTATGTATTTCGCAGTATTTTGTGCAATATTCAATAATTGAGCGGACGCTCAAGATCATAATGTGTCCGTAGCGGACCAGGGGGCAGTACGGGAAATTACAAGACTGTAGCACCACGTATTTACCATTTAAGCACTTGCCTGATCCGGTATATTTTACGACCGGCTATAAACAGTATTACCCCTGCAGCTATTACGAGCGTAAAAAGCGTTATGACCGTATAGCTGTACAGGGAGTTTAATAGTGTCTCGGCTTTTTTCTGTTTTTTCTCGTAATCGAGCTCCACTGAAAGCCCCAATGCTGCCTGTAGTGCCTTATAGTTAGTTTTATCCACCAGCTCTTCTTCCAACAGATCCTGCCTGGCATCCAGTAGCAATATATTTTCATACTGCTCAATGCTCACAGGCATATCGGCCTTTCGTAGTGCCGTATAGGATTGCCTGATGAGCCGCAGGGACTCCTGCAAGTGCTCATTGATGACATCTTTGTCCGCAGCCTCTATCGCCTGTTCGAGGTATTGAACTCCTTTCTTGTGGTCTCCCTGTTGCTGGTACAGCCTGCCGAAGATATTAAGCAATCCGGCAATTCTCTGGCTACCTTCCATCTCATTAGACAAAGTCATTGCTTTGTTTAGCCATTTTCCTGCTTCTTCGTATAATCCCTGCTCCATGTATACTTCCCCTATATTGGCATAGCCAATAGCTTGCTGCTCCCCATGGGTTGCACCTGTACACCTGAGTGACTTAAGGTAATGATCTACAGCTTCCGGATAGTGCTTAGCGCGATAATACATGCTACCTATTTGGTTATAAATCCGATTTAGATAATACGGCTTTCTGTCTGTTAATGCATCTGTCAAAGATAATGCGGATTCGAAATAGAGTTTGGCGGAATCATAGTTGGGCTTTGACATCGCAAAGTGGCAAATTCCCAAGTTCAAATTTGCAATCAACTGGTTTTCTGCATCTTCCGTAGTATTGTGGATCGATGCCGTCCTTTGATAAAATTTTTTTGCATATTCATAATTCCCTGTTTCAACAAAAACGCTTCCTATATTATCCAAGACCACAGCTATTCGTGGAGTATCTTTAATCTTCTCAAGATGACCTATCGCTTCCAGATAAAGTTCTATCGCCTTAATGTAGTCAAGCTCACCCTTTTTGATCAAGCCCATATTGTAGCAGGACTTACCTGCAGTAAGGTTATCTCCTATTTTTATGGCCAACTGTCGTTGCAAAGCGAGATAATCATATGCCGCTTTTATATCCGATGCATTATTATACGCTTTGTAAAGTGCATAATAAATACTCAACTTGGTTACATCATTAGGTTCATTCGCCAGTAATGCTTTCAGTTGTTCAATACTTTCAGGCAAAGGTGGGTTGGAAGGTTTGGCTACTTCCGAACTGCAGGTTGCGAACAGCAATATTGTCACTATTGTTGTAAAGACATACTTCATATTTAGATGGTTGTTTAAATGGACACCCAAATAGAAGTTTTCACTTACACTATACAAATTCATAATAGCCAATACCTTACATGGTTTAATTATCTCATTAAATTGCCTGTCACATCGGGCCATGGTCTTCTGCTTCATTGCCAATGGTGGCTGCAGGCTCCTCAATATTTACAGGTTGAGGTACAATATTATCAGACTCATCGACACAGGATGAAAAACCTGATGCAGTAAAAATTATACCTAGTACAATCATTGAATTCCTTAGTTTCATAGCGATTTTTTTTAAGTTTGTACAAGTATAATTTGAAGGTACTTACCAAAATATTTCACTTCATATTCTAAAGCACACCCGTATGTATATAACGCATTTTTATCCTTACAAATGCATAACTAGTCAATAATACGGGTTTACATATGCGATAAAACTAGTTAAACACCTGTAAGAGTTTGGTGATTTATGAAATTTAAGCTATGGAATAATATGGATTTGGGTAAAAGCTTACACCCTGGTGCATTCTTTTTGCACCGTCTTGCATGAATTTTGTGGTGTACTTTTAAGTAGGGAAGGCTCAGGCCTGTTATCACCATCCATTTTGAAATGGTTAATGACCATGTTTCGCTTAAGAATAAACACAGTTATTCTTCGAGATTCTAGACATGCTGGTCAACAAGTATGGCGTTACCATCCGGATCAAGTACCACAAAACTTGCAGGGCCGGTAGTAGTTTCATCGGCCTCACTTTCCAATTTTACTCCCCTGGCTTTTAACTCCTTTTGAATAGACCTGACATCATCACAGTCTTTAAGCTTATTGGCATCGGTATCCCAACCCGGATTGAAGGTGAGGATATTGTTTTCAAACATCCCCTGGAAGAGTCCAATCAGTGATCCTTCATTTTTCATGATCAGGTAATTTTTTTCTATATCCCCTGCAAAGACTGTAAAACCCAGGTTTTCATAAAACTGCTTTGAGGCTTTAATATCTTTAACACTGAGACTTATGGAGAAGGCGCCTAATTTCATAGTTATTGGGGTTTGTTGATGCTAAGGTGTTAATAAAGATAATGAAAGGCGATTAAAGTATAAAGCAACACATGATGTCCTAGCTAAATACAACCACGATTTAAGAGCTTGTTACAGATTTCAAATATTACTTAAATCCTTTAAGATCAATATTTTCCACTTTAACCAAACTATCTGAAAAGTTTAGAGAATGACCTTTTTGCCATACCACCTCCATTATCGTATCTTTTGAAATTGAGTAGTTTATATTTTCAATAAATCTATGTTCCTCGCTTCCCATCCA
>NZ_SMLW01000118.1 GCF_009711405.1 Fulvivirga kasyanovii
CCTTATCGTCAATGTTTTCTGTTATTTTTCCTGAGAATGTACCCTCCAATTTAAATCCACCATCGATAGATACCACGTTGGTAATAGCAAACCTGCAGCTATTGAAGTTAGGCTCCAAATTGTTACTATTGTTATAGGTAAGGTAATTGGATATAAAGCAGGCGGGATCTTCCGGAGCGGTAAAATACATTCTTAACCCATCACTGTAAGTGTTGATAGATGTCGCAACAGGAGGGTAATCTGCGTTTAATATTTTGATTGAGAAGCCTTCTACAATACTGTAGTAATAACTATTGTCATTGGAAATGTTGCCAGTTAGAAGCAGGTTTACATCAGTCGCGTCCGTGGCAGGATAAGCGTATGAGTCCTGAAAATTGCTGGCGCCATCGCTATAGTAAGTGTATGGAACACCGTTAATTTCAAAAGCGAGATAATCCAGATTATCTGTTGACGGGATTTCATAAGCTACAGAAAAACTGATTTTATCAACTATGAGAGTTTCCCTTCTCTGCGGAGTTTGCATCTCGACTTGAGCAGCTTCACCTTTAATCACATAGCTGGTTTCACTTTTGTCAACAGAAGTTATCTTAAAAACACTCTCAGTTTCTGTAAAGGTGGTTGAGCCTATGAATTCTGTGCTAAGGAGTTCAGCGTCTACTTCACAGGTAGTTGAAAAGTTTCCTGATGCAAATGCATCTACCTGTGCTTCCCTGATTGTAAGTGCCATTATTTTTGTGTCAGTGGTGGCAGTTTCTAAAATAAAAGCTCGTTTTACCGGGGAGTACTCGGCTTTTGCCACTGTTAATTTTTTGGTTTCACCGCCAACGGTAATTTCAACAAACGAATCAATAGATTCGTTCTCGTCGTCGTTTTTACCGCAAGAGAAAAAAAATACTGCGATACATAGCAGTGCAA
>NZ_SMLW01000289.1 GCF_009711405.1 Fulvivirga kasyanovii
GGGCAAAATATCAATTTAGATGTTATTATCAAATTGTATTGTGAAGGACGGTAAAATCACTCCATATCGTTCAGGGTCTGATTCAGGTCATCCTCAGTGCTCTTGAGCTTGCTTTTGCAATCTTTAATTAATGTAGCCGCTCTTTTTACAAGCACTGAAAGTTCATCTATATCAGTTTCCCCGGATTCAATTTGATGAATGATTTTCTCTATTTCCTCCAGAGATTCTTTATAACTGAGTTCTTGTTTAGCCATTTTTATCTTTTTGGGTTTCTACGGTACTGATTATGATTTTCTCAGCACTTAGGGTTTTCATTTTATCGCCGGGCTTTATCTCCGCTTTGGAGATTGATTTACCATTAACTGTAGTCAACGTATAGCCTCTTTTGAGAATGGTTTCAGGGTCAAGCAGGTTCAGGGACTTTTGTGCCAGATCGAGCCGTTTCTGATGGTTTTGTAGCTGGTTTAATGCATGGATTTTTAGCCTCTCATTTAAATGGTCAACGCGATAGAGTCTTGCGGACAGTTTATCTTTAGCACTGGCCTTGAGTTGATAACCGAGTGTGCTGAGTTGTTGTGCATGTAAATTGAGTACACTGTTGGTGTAGTGAAATATGCGTGCAAAGGCATCATCCAGCCTTTCCTCAAATGCCCTTACACCGCTGATCAGAAATTCTGCCACAGCGGTTGGTGTTTTCATCATGGTGTGGGCCACGAGGTCTGCAATGGTTTCATCCCTTTCATGGCCGATGCCGGTGATTACAGGTAATGTAAACTGTGCAATATGAGCCGCCAGATTATAGTCATCAAAACAGTCAAGGTCAATCTGGCTGCCCCCACCGCGAATGATGATGAGTGCATCATACTCTTCCCGGGAGTTATGGATCTGCAACATAGCGTTGATCATGGATTCACACGCTTTATCCCCCTGCATGATTGCTTTGTATAATCTGACCTTAAACTGATAACCATAACTGTTTTTGGTGATCTGGTCCATAAAATCGCCAAAACCTGCGGCAGTAGGAGAGCTGATGACGGCAATACGCTGCGGAACGACAGGAAGCTTATGGCTTTTGTTCATATCAAAAACGCCATCTTCCATAAGCTGCTCTATGATCTTCTTTCTTCTCTGCGCCCGTTCCCCCAGGGTGAAATTGGCATCAATATCCCTTACATTGGCACTAAGGCCGTAAAGCTCATGAAACTGGATCGTAACATTGCAGAGTATTTTAAGCCCTGGCTGTAGAGCCTGTCCCGTAATGCCCTCAAACCAGGTGGACAAATTTCTATACGTATAGGCCCAGATGGTAGCACGCATTTTGGCAATTACTTTATCGTCAGCCTTCTCTACCAGCTCCAGATAGCAGTGCCCGGTTTGGTTGGAACGCATTTCTCCAATTTCCGCCACCACCCAATAAGAAGGTTCCAGGTTGGAGTCAAGTGTTTCCTTTACAAGTCGGTTAAGATCAAATAATGTTAGATGTTCCATGTTTCGGATCATCAAAACTATCCAATATTTGGCAGTAAACCGTAGTGATTGAGACTAAAATTGGAATGCTGTAATGTATTGAAATTTTCCGCTTTGTTACAATGTCATTCAGGCTCGAAAAGTGGCCAATTAGTCAAAGCCTTGTGTCCAGCAAGTCATCTCCATACTGCGTGTCCACCCCCGCAGTCTACCTAAGTAGGTTGCTGCATACTGTTCAGTTTGTGCAGGCAACTGAGTTAGATACTTCATAGGCTCAGTATGACCATTTATATCGACTTATTCAAAAAATGCATATGAGGGTTGGTACTTTTAATAAGCGCTAATTTTTTAGCCCTGGTTCAGCCTTTTATTTCCTTTTCCCTTTCAATGGGCATGAATGGCGGTATAGAAGGGTTCATAATAAATCAGATTATAGCAGAAAAATCTGACAGCGAAGGTCTCTGGCTTACCACGGTTTTGGTAGTGCTCATTCGGGTATACAGATCATTGGTTACACCCGTGTATAAAACTGTTCTCTTGGGGTTGGTAGTGATGTAGGTAAAGTAGTGGGTCAAGCGTAAAACCTGTGGAGTAAATGGATTGGGGAGTAAACAAGTAAAGTGAAACTTGCTACTGAAAATTAGTAAACCGAGCTTATTGTTATATTATATGCCTTTGTCTACTGCTTTTGCCGATTGCTATTAACAACTCTCTGTCAGCAAAGAGGTAAAAACTTTAGGGGCTCCCCAGAAATTACGATTGATCCAAAGTAGTTCATGTAAATGCAAGAGGGGCAGTTTAGAGAAAAGCCTGACCATGAATTCTATCGCATAGCCAGGCATCTCTACTCAGAAAGATTCTTCCTGAATAAGTAAAACCGGTAAGTTCAGTAGATTATATTTCCCTCAAAGTCTCAAATAACCCGGCATTTTTGCCTTTGAACCTCACTACCAACAGTGGGTGGTTCATTTTGTCGTTTACCATTTTCTCAGCAAGGCTTCCCAGGAAGAGTGCGGCGGCGGCGGTTCTTCCCTTTGCGCCGATGATGATGAAATCAGTATCTATTTCATCGGCAAGGTCATAAATGTCGCTGGCCAGGTTGTCGTTGGTATCCAGAGAGTAGACCTCGTGTATTTTGATTCCTCTGGGATCAATTTTTTTGATAAACTTTTTAAAAGACTCCTGAGCATTTTTCTTCATGATCTCAGCGAATTCTTTAAATGATTTGCCGGTGTAGTGGTACCCGGCAGGTACGTTGTAAACATTCTGGCAGTAAATCTCGCCTGTGCCACCGGTTTTTACGGCAAAATCTATAGTCTGCATCAGGGCGAGTTTAGAATAGTCTGAAAAGTCAATGGGAACCAGAAATTTATCCACTTTCGGAGTTACGTTTTCAGGCACGATCAATAAGTTGCAGCTAGCACGTCTTGCCAGACGCATAGTAGTTACACCGGTTCCATCTAAGGTTTTTTTCTGCCCTATGATGATCAGGTCAGTTTGCGATTTGTTGGCTATGTCCAGCAGCATTGGAGCTTGGCCTTGCTTAACCAGGTAAGTTACTTTTACTTTCTTTTTGGGTTTGAAATGGGCTTTTACAACTTCTTTGATCTTATCTTTCCTATCCTGTATAGCGCTGGTAACTATATTTGGAAATTCTTTCTTTACATCGCCAGGGATATTGAGGTTGCGTACAATATTAACGAACTGCACCTTTTCTGCTGACGAGTGGTCGACCAGAAATGATGCATATTCTATCAATGTTGCGTCTAATTTTGAAGTGTCAAGTCCGACTAAAAGATTCTTAAATGGTTCCATAGAGGTTTACGGTTGCAGGTGCAAAAGTAAGTCAATAAATAACTTTACCTTGAGGTTTTTGCACTTTTATTGATAACATTAATTATTTATTTTAAGCAGTTTATCAGCAAGTATTTCTATATGCTCTTTTGAGTGCGTAGGGAAGTTGGCTATCCTGATGTGTTTGTCCTTGAATTTGCCATACCCACTGCCAATAACAAAAGCTTTTTCCGAAAGTTTGGAAATTATTTCCTTGCTTGAAACAGATGCATCTGCCACAAGAGTGGTTTTGGATCGGTGTGCTTCATTGTCAACAAAGGGGCGAAGGATTTCAGATTGGTCAAATGCCTGGTACAGCACGGCTGCTTTATAATCTGTTTCCCTGCGTATTTGATCTATACCTTTATCGGCCATGTCCGTAGCTACTTTGCCAAGCAGATAGACGCCCAAAACATTAGGTGTTTCCGGAGTTTGATTTTTTACCGCTTTTTCCAGTAAGGAAGGCAGGCTATGGTACGAACCAATGATCCTGTCTTTGTCCATTAACTTCTGCGCTTTTTGGAAGCATCGGTTATTGACGATCCACACGCCCAGACCGGCTGGAAGGCCAAAGCACTTTTGCACTGAAAAGTAAGCAGTATCGACCATGCTGTAGTCTATGTCGGCATATGGTGCAGATGAAACAACATCAAGTGCAATCAACTGATCCGGGAATGCTTTTCTGATCTTTGCGATATCTTGAACAGGCTGGCTGGCACCTGTGCTGGTTTCATTCTGGGTTATGGCAATTAATTCTGCAGTTTCGGGGATGAGCAATGCTTCTGCCTCTACAACTTTACCCTCTTCTACCACGCGGGACATAGCATTGATCTTATAGTTTTCGGCTATTTCAAAAAAACGTCTGGAGAAAGCCCCGTTGATCAGGTGGAAAGATTCTGCCTCTACTGTATTCTGGATTATCCTCTCCCATATTTCAGTAGCTGAAGAGGTGAAAAAAATATGATAATCATCGGGGATACCCAGTAAGGAGCGAATAGCTTCAACGGCATGCTGATGAATCTTTTCATAGTCCTTGCTTCGATGAGAAATGGAAGGGACATTTTCCTTCAATGCATTTTTCATGTGCTCTTCTAC
>NZ_SMLW01000008.1 GCF_009711405.1 Fulvivirga kasyanovii
GCCATTGTTCCTTTTGAACTTCTTTACCTTATCGGCATTGGCCTCTCTTAAAGCATCTTCACTGACTTTGTATTTTAATGCCAGAGCGGCCAGGGTATCCCCGGGTACGGTAGTATGGCTGGCAGCCGGAGGTGCTGTTTTTAGTTTTTCTTTTGGTTTATCCCTATCCCTAATCCTAAGCAGGCCGGGCACCTTGTTCAGGTCTATTTTTGAGATCATG
>NZ_SMLW01000168.1 GCF_009711405.1 Fulvivirga kasyanovii
CACTTTAATCTTAGCTGCAACAGCGTTAATGTACGCCTGTGATGATTCAGCTAAACCCAAGAATACTGTCAACGAGGTGCTGCAACTATTTGTAAGCTCAGTAAATGATAAGAATCTGGAACCTTTAAATGCCGTTTTTTCATCCAAAGCCAAGATTTATGAACAAGGATCAGTAGATGATTCCTGGGAGCACTACCGCGATGGCCATTTAGGCAAGGAAATAGAAGAAATGCAAAATATCACGTTCTCTATTGACGTAGCAGAATCCTTGGTCAACAAAGAAATGGCACTGTTGAGAGGTAATTATTTAATTCAGGGAAAGATGCATGACCAACAGATCAATTCTGACGGATTAGTTACACTTTCTCTGCAGGTTGAGGATGAAATGTGGAAGATTATCCACCTGCAATTCTCAAGGGGATGTAAAAAGGCAACAACTGACCATGCTGCTCATGGTACCACCTCAGAAGACACGGGAATGCCTAAACCCAAAAGCCCAAAGACTTCTGCTATGGGAAATGCAGGTGATACTCACATACATATTGATTATTCTTCACCCAGTGTAAGGGGCAGAACCATCTGGGGAGGGCTGGTTGAGTATAATAAAGTGTGGGCCACTGGTGCTCATCGGGCAACAGCTATCAATTTTTCCGAAGACGTGGAAATAAACAACACGAAAGTTCTGGCTGGAAAATACGGTTTTTTCACCATTCCAGGTGAGAAAGAATGGACGCTCATTATCAACGAAAATTGGGATCAGCACATGAGCGATGACTATGATAAAAATTTAGATGTAGTAAGAGTGAAAGTAAAACCGGAAGTGCTTTCTGAAAACCAGGAATCCCTGACGTATTCGGTAACGGAAATAGGTGATGCTCAAGCAACAGTTTCTATGGCTTGGGAGAAGCTCAAAATCTCTTTTAAAGTGAAAGCATTGTAAATAATAAAAATCAGGATCAGCTCCGTTTGGCAAGTTGATCCTGAATTTAGTTTATGAATGAATTCCATTCTTCCATTGGTAAAAGACTGATAGTTTGGATAGCACTGACTTCCTTCGTGCTACATTTTATTTGGGAAAATCTTCATGCCAGTCTATATGCTGAGTATGATTACTTTATGAAAAGTATTTACTTTCTTGGTTGTACTTTGGGAGATGTCATGCTCACTTTTATCATATACGGCCTTGTTGCCGCTGTGTTGAAAGATAGATTTTGGATTCGTAATTTCAATTTCAAGTCACTGCCGGTAGTCGTTATTATGGCAGGGGTTGTGTCATTCATTGCGGAATGGGTGGCGATTGAGCTGGACTTTTGGAGTTACAATGAAAAGATGCCGATAGTGCCTTTGCTCGGAGTGGGGCTTTCCCCATTCCTAGCTATTGTAATAAATAATACGCTCAGTTTCTTGTTGGCATCTAAAATCGTGGTGCCAAAAAAGAAATAGTCATTAGTGCCTTGTCAATCTAGATA
>NZ_SMLW01000075.1 GCF_009711405.1 Fulvivirga kasyanovii
TATGAAGAGGATGGAGTTGAAAAAATAAAAATGTTTCTTGGTGAATCAAAATTCAGAACAACACCAGCAAAGAAAGCGATAGATGACATAACAAATTCTTTGAGTAAAGATACATTACCACTATCCTATTCATTTTTAGTTGAAGAAACTGCTAAAACAGATGAAGAATTAGCAGAAAAACTTGACAATTACATTGTCCAAGACATCAAAGATAGAGGGAATTTGGCTTTTGCAGGCTTGCTATTAAGCGATAATACAACGTCTAGAAAAGTTGAGACGCATTTGAATAGTGAAAACGAAAACCTAGTTTTTATCTCAATAGGTCTAGAAAACCCTGTGGGATTTATAAACTCCGTATTTGCAAAGGCTGAAGAACTAATTTCAAATCCAGAAGAATTATGAGACTTGAATACATTGAGGAAAGCTTTGGGAAATTAGAATCAGACTCTACCTTACAGAACCTTATTGCACAGGCAAA
>NZ_SMLW01000161.1 GCF_009711405.1 Fulvivirga kasyanovii
GCTTTTCGCCCTTAAGTTAACGGCTATGGAAAATGCTAAAATTCAAGGAGTTGCACTGAAAATCAATAAACTCCCTACGGTCAAACAGTATTGATTTTTTAACCGTTCCACTCCTTGAATTTCTTAGGGTCTCCGCTAAAGGCTTCGGCCGTCAGCGGAACGCGTTTTGATCAAGGTCGATCCTGAAACCCCATTTTTCGAACAAGTTGTCAATTTTTGAAGTCCCGGTTCTAATAATAAATTAAAACTGATGCCTCTGGTGTGTAAAAAAGTCGCTTTTGTTCTCTAAAACAATTATAAAGGATGCCCTGAAATTGAACTAATCAGGATCTTTTTTATTTTGACCTGTATTCCTTTCTCTGACCTGACTGGTAGTATGCACAAACTCCGTTACTACACTTATGGAATTCTCGTAATCATTTTTATAATCAGTCCTTTCCTTTTTGAGCTTTTTCAATCGCTTTTTATAGAAATATACGCTATAAGCTATCGCCAGCAGGCACAGGCCTATGAGTTCATAATATTTTATTTTACTGGCACTAAACTCCTCGCTTTTTGCCTTTAGCGCTTGTTGGCCTTCTTGCTTTACTTCTGCGGCTTTAATGGAAGCTTGCCGGTAGAGGGTTTGCAGAATGTTTCGCTGTTCTTCCTGCTGTTTGCTTCTTTGCTCGTATACATTCAGGTATTCTGCCTGGCGGGTCAATTGATCATGGCTTAGGTTTTGTGCTGCACTATACAAAGTGCTGATACCACTGAGCGCTATCCCCAGCTCCTTGGAGGTAAGGTCGTATTTTGAAAGTTCCACCACTTTGTCATACAGTGTCAGGGCTTTATCATAATTGCCTTTTAGGGCCTCTAATTCGGCGCCATAGTTAATATTGGGCCGTATGTCTGCATCTTCAATTTTATTTTTAAGCATCATGGCTTGTTTCAGCCATTTCTCCGCTTCACCTATGTTGCCTTCTTTAATATATGCTTCGGCAATATTTCCATATATATAGGAAGTTTGGAGTTCAGTTTCAGAATATTCGAGTGCCCGGTTATAGTAACTTCTGGCCTCACTAAAATGCTGCTGCTCAAAATGTAATTTACCGTACATGTTTAAAAGTTTACTTCTTTGGTCATTGCTTTCCATGTGCTTGGCAAAGTCGATTCCCTGGCTGAGGTAAAATTCTGCTTTATGGAATTGCTTTTCATCTATATATATTCGAGCCATATTTAGATAAACCATTGGCAGCTTTTCCTTATGCCCAGTTTCAAAGAAAATTTGTTCAGCCTTTTCAAAATAAGTTAATGCCTTCTCATAAAAAGTTGCTTCGTAGTAAATACTTCCCAAATTCAAATAAATGAGCCCGGGGCGATAAGCATCATTAGTTATTACATATAATTCTAAAGCCTTGCTATAAGAATTGGTA
>NZ_SMLW01000653.1:0-2330 GCF_009711405.1 Fulvivirga kasyanovii
ATTTTCATTTCCAAAAGGCTCTGAAAAAGATAACTTCACTACATATCGTGTTTCAGTATTGACCAATGATTCAAAGGAATCCAAAATCAAAAGAAAGTATGTAGACAAGTCCAGCTCTGAAAGCTCACTTGAACTAATAGTTAATAAAGAAGGGTTACCTGATAATGGTTTGCTAAGAATCTATTGTAATATTGAATCATTCAACTTTAAAACTCTTAAAGTAAGCATGACTACTGACAATAGTGTTCAGACATACTTTTCCTTTAATTTGCCAGAGATATTTAACTATAGTGCCCCTGACCTTGAAATGACCCAAATGGATCAGCAAACTAAGGGCTTTAACCTCAAACATTTTACTTACCAATCTACGCCAATTGTTGACTATAATGTAACATCAAATTCATTCAAATGGAAAGTCGAAAGTAATCCTCCTGCAGCACTAGTGATGGAATCACTTTCAATTGATTTACCTGTAGATTTCGGAACAAGTATTGAACAAATAATGAAATACTCTAAATAGACACGCTACAACAAACACTAAAATGAATATGCGAACAGAGCTCTTTGACAGGTAATGAGAAATAGAAACTCGGGTGCTTCTAGCAACTGGAGCGCATACTCATTTTAGCTAGACGTTAAGTGCAATTGGAGCTACTCGAAAATTCATCAACTAATTAATGGGATTTTTAGATTTCTTAACCAAAACTATCGGTGTAGATCCAGGCAGTCAGAACTTGCGACTGATACACAACAACGAACTGATATTCAACGAAACAGCTGAACTTTCCATTGATCCGGAAACGAACAAAGTATCAGGATACGGCAATGAATCAATTCATGAAGAACCGAACAAAGTAATCAAACCAGTAAATACAGTAATTGCCGATTTCCACGGTTTTGAACATCTACTAAGAGGATCACTAAAACGAGCCCTGAACGAACGAACATGGTTACCAGCCAACTACAGAATGTACTTTTCTTTACCAGTGTCTGCAACTGAGGTAGAGAAACGTGCCTACAGAGATTCAGGCGAATACGCAGGAGCAAAAGAAGTATGGATGATCCATCAACCATGCAGCTCAGCTATTGGAATGAGAATACTGTTTGAAAAGAAGGACTTTATTCTAGTTGATTTCAGTGCTAGCAAGGTTGAGATAACAGTTTTTGCGAACTCATTACCAATTTCTGAAGGTGCCATCCGCATTGGAACATGGAAACTCCGACATGCCCTTCGGAATTACATCTTCAGGAATCATCATCTAAACTTGACTGATAATCAGTTGGAGACACTTTTATTTGACCTACCCAAACTCGGTAATGAATACCAAATTGAATATAAGACCATCAAAACGGACGAAATCCGGCAAGCACTGAACCCTTACTTTACGATCATAGAAGATCAGATTCTTGAAACACTCGAAAAAGCTGGAATGCATCAACGCATAAATCAAATAATTTCGAACGGATTTCAATTTACAGGTGGTGGCGCATATGTAAACTGGCTAACGGAGAAAATTGCCTTAAATGGCAAAATGAATATCACCGTAAGCTCGAATCCTTTGTTTGATAACATCAACGGATTGAAGAAAGTCATCCAGAATCCAGAACATTATCGTAACTATTTGATGGTGTAAAAAGCACTTAACAGGCGCTAAAAATCCATAGGCACGTGAGCTACTTGCAAAGGGCATTTGAATCAGATTCTTCTAAAGAAATTAAAAAATGGTCAGCCGACGGATTTTAGCTGATCGTTGCAATTATCATCTCTTCAATCTCAAAACACCATGAAACAATTTCTGATTGCAGTCGTCTCCATATTTTTGCTAACCTTGTGTAATAATAAGAATGACGTTCTTATTCGAATTAAGAATTCAAGTGACTTTGATTTCCAGAACGTCTATGTAAACACTGGGTTTGAAGGAAATAACTTCGATAATATATCAGCAGGCAGGTATTCTGATTATGAAGACTTCGAATCAGCATATAGATATGCCTACATAGAACTCGAAATAAACAATCGATTATATAAAATTCAACCAATTGATTTTGTTGGGGAAAAGGAACTAGAGCCTGGCAGGTACACCTATATAATCGGTGTAGATACGGCAGAAATATCAGTATATGGCTCTACTGATCCTGATGATTATATTGGCGGAGATCAATTGAGTGAACAGCAATTAGATAGCTTAGCCAGTATTAATTATAATGCATTAATATTGGAGTTACAAACTGAATAGTTACAATTGCCAACATGGTATAGAAAAACATATGCTAAAGTACCATGTCGCTTCAGGCGGTGTGGCTCGCTCCGCATTTCTGCTTGCATTCCA
>NZ_SMLW01000653.1:2340-36600 GCF_009711405.1 Fulvivirga kasyanovii
GGCGGAATTTGATGATTAATTTGGTCTGCCGGCACGCTTTATATGCGAACGTTGTAGGGCATTATCAACACAAATCTCACAAATGAACATAGATAAATATATTTTTATTGCCGGTCCGACTGAAGAGCAATTGAACTCTGGATTACAAGAACTGGCTGAGTTATATTCTGATACAGGATTTACCGAGGGTATGTCAGTACATAAATCATTGAAGTCCGACAATCAGTACATTGTTAATTTTAGTAATATGCCGGATTTTGAGCGATTTAAATACTTTGTGAACTTTCTGCATTATCCAATAGAAACTCAATACACAGCAAAAGTCATGGGATTCTGGACTATTGGACAGTTGGACAAGATCCCTGAGCAATTTAGCGGAAAGAGATTGCTGCTTTATGTTTCTGAGAATGACACTGAAGGAGATAGTGTTTTTGCTATTTACCCTGGTGCTAAATCAACGGTCAAACTTGGATTTGCTATGGGGGAAGAATATCAAGAACTTGAATCAAAGGAATTCGAATTTGTAGAACCGCAACTGAATAATGAGGATTATAGATTGGTAAGTACAATTAGTCCTGATCCAAATGCAAAGAAAAAGTCCGCCAGTGGGTGTGCTCCTGTTCTTATTTTATTTGGACTTTTATCGGTCGGACTTTACTTATTGAACTAAAAAATACCCTACAACATGGTGTAGAAAAACATATGCTAAAGTATCATGTCGCTTCAGGCGGTGCGGCTCGCTCCGCATTTCTGCTTGCATTCCATAGTGGGATGACAACTATAGCGTAGTAGGAACTTGGAAATAGCATAGCTTTTATTGGAGCAGGTAGGTTGAGAAAGTTAGCAGAAAATGCTACGTTTAGTTTTTTTATAGCCTCGTGTGGCATACGTTTTCTACACAGGCGTTACATGGCATAATCGGCTAAATGAAAGACTTACTTTTAATCACTTTTATATCTCTTCTCTTTGCTTGTCAGAGTCAACCCTTTGATCATCCTGCATCAACTCTTGATGATTTCAATACTGAACAAATCTTCTCTAACAACTTGAAATCAATAAAACAATATTCCAGAGTCCCAAGTACTAATCCAGATTCATTAATAGAGCCTATTGGGTTGATGCTCCGACAAGAATTCTCATTCAATAGAGCAGGTAAGCTTATTGATACAAGATGTATATCGTGTGGTGTGCAATTTCATGCTGAACCACACCATGTCGATCTCATTAAACAAATTGAATATGAAAACGGTCTAATCAATGGATACACTGAATTCGGATTTGACACTACATTATTTGAGGTCAAATACTTTGATAGAGTTTCATTAACCAGAGGGTTCAAAGATCAAGAGCAAGGTTTTACTTCAATTGAACATTACGATTCGATTGGCCGACTAACTGAACAACTGAAATTTGAATTCTTTAGCTCATATGCGTACGAACAAAGTGTTCAACAAGTGTTTTTCAGAAAAGTAGCCTATGAGTATGATCCCGAAACAACTTATAAGCAAAGTTTTAAACAAACGGGTCAAGTTAACATGGTTACGTTGACTCCTGAACAATTTGCCCTCCTTAAAACGGATAATATTGAAAAAATTGAAGAACTGACCAACCTCTATGAACTTGAATCTATTGGAACAGAAGTGATTAAGTACTCCAAGTCAGGGAATGTTATCCTCAGACGAATGCACAATACAACTTATCCTGATGAGACGTTATATGAGTACGATGAAGAAGGTCTGTTAAAGATGAAAAACAACAAATACAACGGGCATGAATTCGTCTCAGAATATCGATATGAAAAATGGTAAACGCCATGTAACAAACGCTATGAATGGGGTTTTATCGGTCAGAATATTTTCGTGGGGATTTGAAAGTCTGCCATAAGTTTTAAATTTGAATCAAGGTGTGGCTACTGCGCTTTCGCGAAGCTTCAGCGGAGCAAAGTGTGCGAGAAGAAAGGTTAGTACATTCTAATCCCACTCATCATAGCTGGTCGTCATGGGCACTATCTGCTAGTCGAGTTAACAAATATGAAACAAACTGCTTACGGCAAACCACTTTTTCTGAATGATACTGATCAAGTGACACATTTGAATAAAATTGAAGTTCTTGATGAGCTTTCAATTCAATATTTAATCTTCAAAAACCCTGAGTGTCTGCCGATAAGCGATATAGATGAATCCTATAATCCTGTAATACCTGTCTGCACTGAACTAAATACTACAGTTGGGCCACTTGATATTCTGATGGTTTCTCCGAACGGGGAACTAACAATTATTGAGACCAAACTTTGGCGAAATCCTGAGGCAAGAAGAAAGGTAGTTGCCCAAATTCTAGATTATGCCAGGGAATTGTCTAATTGGACTTATGAAGATCTTCAACGAGAGATAAACCGAAGGCTTGGTAAGAAAGGAAACACTCTCTACAATTTGGTGAAGGCATTTAATCCCAATTCAGCACTTCCTGAATCTGATTTTGTGGATTCTGTCAGTCGAAACCTGGAAAGAGGAAGATTTCTTCTTTTGATTGCAGGAGATGGTATTCGAGAAGGAGCGAGCGGGATTGCTGAATTTTTATCTAATGCCGGTCACCTGAACTTCACATTCGCTATGGTTGAACTGACCCTTTATCAAGCTGAAGGGTTAGGCAAATTGATTGTGCCGAAAACATTGGTGAAAACAACCGAAATATCGAAAATGACTGTTGAGATTCCTGTAGGTTTTATATTAACTAAGGATGATGATTTTGAAGTGACCAAGGCCACCCCAGTTCAATCACCTGAAAAAGAAAGAGAGAGGAATTTTTACATTAGGTTTTGGAATGAACTGATTGCTGAATTATCGTTTGACGACCCTGGACAACCTATACCAAAACCAGCAGTAGCTCAAAACCTATATGTTTATCCCGGAAACACAAAAAAGGCATGGATAAGTGCCTATTTTATGAAAAGTCAAAAACGGGTTGGGGTTTATTTCCGTGTTCAAAATGATCAAGAGGGGAATGAGATTTTGAAGGCTCTTAGTGAGGATAGAGATTCAATTAGACAAGAACTTGGTAATGAGGTGATGTGGAGTTGGGATGATTCGGGAGACGTTGGAGTAAGATTGCTGTGTGATGATGTTTTTGCAGAAGAGAACCGGGAAGACATTAAAGAATTCTTCAAAACTTGGCTGAACACTTTTGTGAACGTAATAAGACCAAGAATCAAGAAAATTTCAGTCTAACTGAAGAAGTAAAGCCATAACATTCGCTATCAAGTCATGGGGTTTCGGTGGGTAAAGAAAGTATTTGGATATTGCAAAGTTCAGTGCAACCTTTAACTTTGGTAGATAAAAATCCTTATCTAGCGCAAGCGTCCGCTTGTGCTTTTTCTTTCCAATCACCTCCCATGCCAACTGTTCAAACCCTCAATTGCTGCTAAATCAGCCAGTAAAAAGTTCGAGAATTCACTCCTTCCCGCTACTACGAAGCCGATTACGACAGTGATCGGCTTTTTTATTTTAGATAGATTTAGTTAACGCAGAGCTTTTAAGAGGTTCTGCGGGGAAGTGTGTTATCTATAATGAAATTTCAATCAGCTATATTTCAGGCATTAACAGGCTGGTTACTGAAAGTAATTGGCTTTTTGTTTTGAATAGATTTAGGTTTGTGGCCACAGAGATGTGAGGAGGATATTTTCATCCAGCTCTGTCGGCAATAATTATAAATTAAATTTCAGTCTAAGTTGCTAAACGATTTAAAGAAGGACTATGAAAGAGAATAAAGTGCTAAATTATATTGAAGAAGTATTGGATAACGTGCCAAATGACTGGTTGAGGCTAACCACCCATAGACTGGATATTTATAACGAAGCATTGGCCAAAACCCAGTTTTTAGAACAGTTTGAAGGCTTGTTTAATGAAAATAACGCTGCAACATCATCGCTCAGCGAACTACCTACTGCTTTCGACTATATTCGATTAGGTCATCCACTATCTTGTGTGCTGGAATGGGCAGTTTCCAAATTAAATGATCTGAAGTCAGATAACGTAATCAGTTTTTCATCAAAGACGGCTCCGGTTTTAGCAGTCCTTAGAAAAAACTTATTAGCCAATAAGGACACCCAAATTATTTATGCCGGTGAAGTACCTGAGTATTTTGATGCGGAAACTGTGAAGCGTGTATACGGATATAAATTTGATTTAAAACAGGTTAAGGATATAGCGAATATTGCTGCGTTTGACGGCAGCACCGTGTTCATTTCGCAACAAGGGGAAATTGGTAAGGCAGCTCTCTCTCCAGATATTGACTTTTTTATAAGTGTTTATGCTGACCTCGGCAGTATGATATTGGTCAATGGTGAGAAAAATGAAAATTACATCTCAGAAATTCAGCATGTCAGAAGAAGAGAGACCATTGCGATGACGCCAGCCGATTGTTTTTCAGCCTTGCAGCGGCTGATAGGGAAAGCCTCTCCGGCAGATAAGAAAAGTGATGTGGAAGCCGACAAAGCAAGTGTATTAGCTTCTATTAAAGCGATCACAGGTGCACCTGCAAAGGCGCTAATTGGTTCCAGCGGACTATCTATTCAGTATGCCATTATGATGGGGCTTGTTCACGATGCCCTGGACAGGCACAAAGGAAAGGCCATCAAATTTATAGTTCCTCCCAATTGTTACGGTGGCACCAACGACCAGGCAAGACGAGTAGCTGCCTGTATTGATCATGTTGAGGTATTGGACCTGCTCGTTGACCGTGATAATAACATGGTTCAAAGTATTGACAGCGTTTTAGATAAAGTTGCTAAAGAAGATGCTGTCCCTTACATCATAGCTGAAATTCCAACGAACCCAAGAGTTGAAGTTCCGGACCTGAAAAAGCTGAGAGAAGTTTTAAGTAAAAAGCGTAAAACACCGTCTGGTGAAGTGGCTATTGATCCGGTGTTTATACTGGACCAGACCTTTTGCCCTAACGTGCAATTCGTAAGCGAAGATGGCATACTTTCTAAGATCAGGACTATTTCTTATGTGAGCGGATCTAAATTTCCAAGTGGAGGGAAATGTACCGCAGGTTACAGTGTGGCAAATAAAGAAGCCGAAGCTTTATTGGAAAAAATAGAGAAACACCTAAGGCTTTGCGATAATGAGGCTACAGACCTTCAGGTGAAGATATTAGCAGAGCAATTGCCGTCAATGAATCAGAGAATTGAAGAAGCTTATAAGAATACGCGTGAGTTTGTAAACTTTATAAAGGAAGCTTTACCCGCGGCCAAAATTAATTTTGTCTCAGAAGAGTTGGCAAAAGAAGGCTTTACGCCTTCGGTATTTTCATTAGACCTTCCTACCAAAGGTAACACAGATGAGGAAAAGGAGACTTATAAAAGAGCGTTGAATAATGAACTCATCAATATGATGATTAAGGAAATTCCCAACGAGAGCAAGTACTGCGTCAGTTATGGACAACTGAAAGGGTGTTATTGGACCATACCGGCAACTTCCACTCAAGGGACGACCAAGGAAGGCGACAAGGATTATATTGCCCGGGTTGCACTTTCTCCTGACCTTGACCTGGAGCGTCATAAAGAAGTCTTTTTGGATTTTGTGAGAAAAATTTGATTCAAAGCCGGTCAGTAATGATCGGCTTTTTTGATTTTCAGTGTGTCATGTTTATGTGGAGGGGGAGGTGTTTATTCTCAAATCATCAACTTTTCTTTTAGAAACCAACTCATAAACACAAGGTATCACCACTAGGTCAGTGTGTTTTGGTTTTAATATGTCAGGAAACAAATTTGCTGGTCTCATATCCAAAATCCCTATCCCTTTGTGCAATGCAAGGTTGAAAAAGTTGCCATCATTTGGACGGTTGACATTTCTAATTTCATTTCTGAACATGATTTAAGCGCCTGGTCAGTCGTATATTGACTTGCTCAGGCCGCAAACAGGCCAACAGACCTGCACCAGCATTGTCAATTTCATAAAAACACGCCTGCTCAAGATGCTGATATTGTATATTTATTATTAAATTCTCTATTTTGATAAAAAATATCTAAATAATCGATCAAATGTTTGCTAAAATTTGAATTAAACAACCATTTAGCTACCTTTGAATTGTCGATAACGATCGATTACAATGTAGGGTGATGAAATTGGCAGACATGCCCTCCGGTCTCGGGGGTGGAGGTCACGGGATAAATTCTTTGAAGTATCCAATAACACTTTGAGTACTAACCGCTCCGTGGAGGTTCGAATCCTCCCTCTACAGCAACAAAAAAGCAGCCTTTGAGCTGCTTTTTTTATGCCCTTAGGCCTGTGTGAACAATATTGGATCAAGCGTAAAACCTGTGGAGTAAATAGATTGGAAAGTAAAATAAGTAATGTGAAACTTACCACTGAAAATCAATAAACCACCCTTATTGTTATATTATACGAGTTTGCCAACTGCTTTTGCCGACTGCTATTAACAACTGTCTGTCAGCAAAGAGGTAAAAATTTAGGGGCTCCCCAGAAATTCCACTTGATCCCCTTACTACTCTTTTACGGGGAAGATCACTTTTAGCTCCCGCTCGGAAATATAGGTTTCCCACGTGGCAGAGTCTATTTCAACCCCCTTGCCTTTGGCAAATTCTAAAGCTTCAGCTCTTACCTCTTCGGGGGTAGGCATTACAAAGTTATGAGAATTGATCGTGGTGAAGATTATCTGCTGGGAGGGTACCCGCCTTACTTCTACTTGTTCTGTTAACGTATCGGGTTTTTGAGGCATGGCAGCCCCGATAAATTGTTTAATAACCTTACCCTTCTCTTCCGAAGGGTAATTGATGATCATAAGCGTTGCATCCTTGCTTCTTTCGGCACGTGCTTTAGCATCAAAAAAGAGTTTTTCGGCTTTGGGGTCATTATACCGGCCTTTAAAGTATTCACCTGCTATGTAGAACTCGGGGTGTGTAGCCATCCTGAATTCCAGCGGTTGATTGCCTCCCAGCTTATAGTAAAAAATGAATGTCACAATTGAAAGCAGAACCACCAGGCCGATTAATACTCTTTTTATCATCTTACAGTGAATTAAAGGCGTATCTGACGCCTACCGCAGCAAAGAAACGAAATCTAAGCGGTTTATCCACAATTTCGCCCAGCAGGCTTACCTCACTAAAGCCTACAATCGGGTAGTCCTTAAATTCGTACTCCACACCCAGAATACCTTCCGGGCCGAGATCGATATTCGTTTTGGTGTCGTTGGCAAACAGGGTGCTTTCGCTAAAGTAGGTGTATTCGACCTTTGAGAGTCGGAACTGTCCACCCAAACCCCAGTACCAGTCCAGCCGGCCTTCGACATTGGCGGGGAAGGGATTATGAAGCAGGTAGCGGCCTTGTAGTGCAAGGGTGTATTTTACATCATGATCGGAATAGCGAAGCCCGTCATACCGATCCAGGGCGTTGAAGGTGTCTTTGTAGTAAGCCGAATGACGGTTTCTGGAAGTAGTGCCCAATGTAAACTCAACGGCAGTGCTTCCGGGGAGATAAGCTTTGTACGAGATGCCTACCGGGTCCCCTATCCGCAGGCCAAGGCCCTGGTTAAGCTTTTGCGCGTAGGTAAATTGAAAGATTAAAGATAAGCCAACTATAAAGCCTGATGCTTTATAGATCGTTTTCATAGACTGTGATAAGGTTACGTTTTAAAATTTTAAAACACATAACGGATACCAACACCGCCCTGAAACCTTATCCATCCCGGATCTTCCAAAACATCTGAGAACATTTCTATTTCCAGGAAGGCAGAAACCGGTAGCTCGAAATAGGCATACTCAAGGCCAAGGGCACCTGTTGGACCCATTGTAAACCTATTAACGTCAAACTTGCCAATTTCATTTTCATTAACATTGATTTCTAAAAAATACTCGTATTCAATGTTGAGCTGACGTACCTGCCACCCGGCGCCTATGTACCATTGCAAGCCACTCAAAAGCTTGGATGCATCATGGTGATAAAGCAGTTTTCCTTCTGCTACCCACTCCGATTTGACTTTGTGACCAAGATAGCTGATAGATGCACTGCCCAATAAAGAGTCAGAAATAGAATAATTCACGAAATTATCGCGGTGATATTTGTTGTAAAGCCCACTTGCTGCTGATCCTACATCGATGGCTACAGCGAAGTTTTTTGTGGCGTAAAATTTATAGGTTATGGCGAAGGGATCGCCAAGCTTAATTCCTATTCCCTGGTATGGATATTTGCTATGCTCAAAAATGGGGCATACTACTTTGGCCTTTGCTTTGGAAACCTTTACAGATTTGTAGCGACCTTTATAAAAAGAGCTGTTCTTATGCCTTTTTTGAGCAGGACTTTGCCCCGCAAGTAAAATGCAAAACAGCAATGGGATGATATACCTGAAAAGTGCAAAGGACATTAACCGCAAATATAGACTAATTAAATATTAACCTAAAAAGATTATATAACTCCTGGTACAACCAGACCAATCAAGAATTTTGGCCACGTAATATTGCAGGAGTTAATGATCCTATATTTAAACCTTAAAAAATGCACACGAAGATGCATAAGTCCCTGCAAAATAGTTAAATAATTTCTTTGTACTGCATTTTATGAAGTTGAGTGTAGTAACCGTTTTTAGAAAGCAATTCTTCGTGGTTCCCAACTTCTTTTATTTCACCCTTGTCAAGTACAATTATCTTGTCAGCTTTTTGAATGGTCGAAAGCCTGTGAGCAATTACAATGGATGTCCGGCCCTTCATCATTTTATCAATAGCCTGCTGTATCAGCTCTTCTGTTTCTGTATCAACTGATGAAGTGGCTTCATCGAGTACTAATATTTTAGGGTCGTACACCATGGCCCTTACGAACGAAATAAGCTGCCTCTGCCCCACGGACAGTGTAGAGCCTCTCTCCATGACGTTGTAATCCAGGCCTCCCGGCAGACGCTCGATGAATTTTCTGGCACCAACCAGGTCTGCGGCATGTAGCACTTCCTCTTTCGTTATGTTGTCGTTGCCCAGTGTGATGTTTTTAAGAATGGTATCGCTGAAAAGGAATACATCCTGAAGCACAACGCCTATTTTTGATCTTAGCGCACCAAGTTCATAGTTGCTTATACTTTCCCCATCTACCTTTATAGTACCCCGGTTGATGTCATAGAAGCGGTTAAGGAGGTTTATGATGGAGGATTTTCCTGCTCCCGTGGCCCCTACCAGGGCCAGGGTTTCTCCCGGTTTGACATTAAAGGAAATATTCTTGAGAACATACTCATTTTCATTGTAGGCAAACCACACCTTATCAAACTCCACCGCACCATCAATATGATCAGGCGCATGGTTTCCATTGTTAGGGATGTGTTCATCGTTGTCCAGAAGTTTTAAAATTCGTGATGAACTTACAATGCCTAACTGCAGCGTGTTGAACCTGTCAGCAATCATTCGTATCGGACGGAAGAACATTTGAATGTACATAATAAAGGCAATGAGCTTACCCATGGTAATGCCCGTTACAGCCTCATGAAGCACCCCTTTGGCGCCATACCATACCAAAAGGCCTATACCGGCTGCACTGATAATTTCTGCCACGGGAAAATATACCGAGTAGTATAAAACCGATTTGAGGTTTGATTTCTTATGCTCCCGGTTGATCTCTTTAAATTTTTCATACTCTCTGTGTTCGCTTCCAAAGATCTGTACGATGCTCATTCCGGTGATGTGCTCCTGAACGAAAGAGTTTAGATTGGAAACGGCATTTCTTACTTCATTGAAGGCAACTTTGATCTTCTCTTTGAAGATGTAGGTACTGAGTAACAGGATCGGCAGGGTTGACAAGCTTATCAATGCCAGCCTCCAGTCGCTGTAAAACATAACACCAAGAATAAAAAGCAATTGAAGCAGATCGCCCATCATAGCAGCGAGACCCTGGCTGAATACATCTGCAAGGGTTTCGATATCGGAGATCGTTCTGGTAACCAGACGGCCAATAGGCGTATTGTCGAAAAACTTAAGCCTTAAATTGACCAGGTGCTTATAAAGCTGGATGCGAATATCCCGGATCACATATTGGCCCAACCAACCTGAGAGATAGGTGTGTAAATACTGAACAATGGCCTGCAGAACGAGCAGTCCGGTAAGTATGGCAATCATCATCACCATACCGCTATAGTCACCGAATGCCACGAAGTTGTCCAGCGTGATCTGGATAAGGAGTGGCCTCGCTGGGGCCAGTATGCCTAAAGCTACTGTGAGAAATATAAGAAAGTAGAACTTGCCTTTATAAGGACTTACAAACTTCATAAGCCTTTTCAGGACCTGCATGTCTACGATATTGCCGCTGTTAACTTTTTCTTTTTCCAAAATTCTATTCAGGGAAAATCTCCCGGGGATATTTTACTGCTGTCAAAAATAAACCAGCAGCAGGAGCTGACGCACCTGCTTTTTTCCGGTCTTTACTTTCTATGATTTTTTTAAAAGCTTCTGTTCGAAGCTTTCCTTTACCGACATTTAATAAGGTGCCCACTATGGCTCTTACCATGCCTCGCAGAAATCGATTCGCGGTAATATGGAATATTAGCATATCACCCTCCACAACCCATTGTGCCTCCGTAATGTCACACACAAAGTTATTAACATCAGTCTTAACTTTGCTAAAACACTCGAAATCCTGCTTCCCGATTAATAACGAGGCAGCTTCATTCATAGTTGTGATATCCAGTGATTTTGGGTGGAAATAGCTCATATTTTGCAGGAACGGGTTCTTCCTCAGGGTTATCCGGTATTCATAACTTCTCGAAAGTGCTGAAAACCTGGCGTGTGCATCTTCCGAAACATGCAGAATAGCATTGATGCTGATGTCCGGAGGCAGATAGCTGTTAAGCTTATACTGCAGGTTATTCACCGGGATATCTTCCGGCAGATCAGCATGGAAATATTGCTGTGAACAATGCACACCCGTATCTGTACGGCCGCTACCCATTATGGGTATTTCTGCCCTTAATATTACGGCAAAGGCTTCTTCTATCAATTGTTGAACGGTAGTAGCATTTTGCTGTATTTGCCAGCCGTGGTAGTTTGTGCCATTATAGGCCACCTCAAAAAAGTATCTCATGAGGCCTCCTTCATCAGGTTCTGGAACACGTCTACATACCTTCCTACATCATAGCCATCCATGAGGGCATGGTTAACGTGGATCGAAAGGGGCATTAGCTTAATTCCGTTATTTTCATACACCTTGCCGAAGCTTATTTTTGGAATGGAGTCAGACATGGCATAGTGTCTGGCGTGAGATACAGCGGTAAATTTGATCCAGGGTAGCGCAGAAAAATGGATCACATTTTCGCTGCTCGTGGCAGGCACCAGGGTAGTCTCTTGGCTTACACGTTCTATTTCCTGTGCGGCAGCGGTGTAGAAGTCGTCAAAAGAGGGTATATACTCCATATATGAAAAGCCAAAAGTGCCGTTTGGACGCGGTACAGTAGGCGAGGCATTGACTGTTTCATACCGGGCAACTTTATCGCCCTCTATTCGGTACTTAAATGCTTCTATTTGATTTGCTGCTGTTAAGGCTTTATGCAAATAATAAAGAAAGAAAGAAACACCTTTCCTTTTTGCTTCGGCGTATGCCATGGAGCAGTCTATTTCTACCGTGACTCCGAAAAAAGGTTCGTCAAAACCTTTGAAAAAGGAAAAGTGATCCTTTCGTTCCCACTGGTCAATGTCAAGGTAAGTTTTCAATAAACTATTTGGGGTTACAGTTTTTCATAAATTACGGCAGCTCCCTGGCCTACTCCGATGCACATGGTAGCGAGACCGTATTTGGCCTGCTCCCGCTTTTGCATCTCGTGAAGTAAGGTAGCGCTTATTCTGGTTCCGCTTGCCCCCAGCGGGTGGCCTATGGCAATAGAGCCTCCGTTGACATTTACTATCTCCGGGTTTAGGTCAAGATCACGCATACATGCTATGGATTGTGATGCGAAGGCTTCATTAAGCTCTATCAGGTCTAGGTCTTTTGCCTGGAGACCTGCTCTTTTCAATGCTTTTTGCGTAGCAGGTACCGGGCCTACGCCCATGCAATCAGGGCTTACACCGGCAACGGCCATGGAAACTACCCGGGCCATAGGTTTTAGGTTATATTTTTTGAGCACATCTTCATCCACTATCAGTGAAGTCGCGGCACCATCGTTGATTCCGGACGAATTTCCTGCTGTTACAGTCCCTCCGTCTTTAAAGGCAGGCTTTAAAGAAGCCAGTTTTTCAAGGGGAGAAAAGCGGGGGTGTTCATCGGTGTCAAAGTGAATAGCGTCGGCTTTGCGTTGAGGGATCTCTACCGGTACTATTTCATTTTTAAACCTGCCGGCTTCATGTGCATTTTTATATTTTAACTGTGAGTTATAGGCAAATTCATCCTGCTCCTCTCTGGATACTCCCCATTTCTCTGCTACATTTTCTGCTGTTTCACCCATGGCAAAAGGGTAGTGAAGTTTGGATAGCTTTGGATTTGGGAACCTCCATCCGATGGTGGTATCGTAAGTTTCAACCGCACGGCTGTAAGCGCTTTCCGGTTTGGCCGTCACGAAAGGTGCACGCGTCATACTCTCAGTGCCTCCTGCAATGTATACCTGGCCTTCTCCCAGCATCAACGCGCGTGAAGCATCCATGATGGATTGTAAGCCCGAGGCACACAGGCGGTTAACGGTAACACCACCGGTTTCAATTGGCAGTCCGGCCATTAGAAGGGCCATCCGGGCCACGTTCCGGTTATCTTCCCCGGCCTGATTGGCAGCTCCGAAAATTACGTCTTCTACCAGGCTTACATCCAGGCCCGGATTTCTGCTGATCAGGGATTTAATAACATGGGCTGCCAGGTCATCGGGGCGTACTGAGGCCAGTGTGCCTCCAAATTTGCCGATCGGTGTCCTTAATATATCTACAATATATGCTGTTTTCATTTCAAATACAGTTTGTAAACCGTGAGGTTTGATTTAAATTTGCACTCGCAATTTAAGCCAATAGCCATATGTTACAAAGGATTCAAACCGTATTTCTGTTACTTGTAGTAGTGTTAATGCTCCTTATGTTATTATTTCCTTTATGGACATATCAGGCCGAGGATGGCAGCGTAACTTATGTGCTTACCTCATTCTATCTTGATGTGCAGGAAGGCGCAGGCGCAGAGGCTTCCAAAGTTTACTCCCCTTATGTATTTGTGGCGGTGCTGGCTATTTCAGCCGCTATTGTTGGGATCATTGAGATTACCAGATTCAAAAACCGCTTGCTTCAAATGAAGCTTGGAGCTTTAAATTCGCTGTTTATGGCCGGGGCTATGGGTTTAGGCTTATACCTTGCCAGCAATCTCATGGAAGAAAAGCAGCTTCAATACGGCTGGAGCTATGGAATGGCAGTATTCTTTCCTGCTGCGGCTATGATCTGCAATGTGATTGCCAACCGTTTTATTAGAAAAGACGAGCGTCTTGTTCGTTCTGTTGACCGCATCCGATAAGTTAAAATTTTTTCTTTTTCAAACCTCTATTGTGAGCCGGACCCGGTAAAAGCCCGCTTTCGGTTCTTCAATTAACGGTAAAGGGCCATGTTGTATTTTGGTTTCGGCCATTATTGCATTGCCTTATTATGTATACCTTTTCTTATCTCTTCCTGCACATTGCTGACTGCTCTTGCCTACAGCCTACTACCACGGGTCTGTCATTATGTCACTTTTTATCTGCTGGAATGGTATTTGGAAATGCACAAGGGTAAACCAGAAAATTAGATTTAAAATAAAGAATAAAAATGGCTGAAAAAGGTACTATTTCGATTCACACGGAAAATATTTTTCCGATTATCAAGAAGTTTCTGTACTCTGATCATGAGATCTTTTTAAGAGAGTTGGTTTCTAATGCAGTAGATGCTACCCAGAAACTGAAAAGGTTGTCATCTCTTGGCGAGCTGAAAGAAGATATTGGTGATACTACAGTAGAAGTAAGCTTTGATAAAGAGAAAAAAACGATAACTGTAAGCGATAGAGGTATCGGTATGACTGCCGAGGAGATTAAGAAGTACATCAACCAGATTGCTTTCTCAGGCGCCACCGAGTTTGTAGAGAAGTTTAAAGACAAAGGTGATGCAAAAGACATCATCGGTAAATTCGGTCTTGGCTTCTACTCAGCTTTTATGGTAGCCAAAAAGGTGGAGTTGATCTCCAAATCATACCAGGACGGCACAGAAGCTGCCAAATGGACATGCGATGGCTCGACAGAGTTTGAAATTTCCGAAGCGGAAAAAACTGACAGGGGTACGGACGTTATTCTGCATATTGCTGACGACTCGGAAGAATTCCTTGACGAATGGAGACTGAAGTCAATCCTTGAAAAATACTGTAAATTCCTGCCTGTACCCGTAAAATTCGGAACAGAAGAAAAAAGGGAAGAGGATGGCAAGGACGACGAAGGGAAGCCGAAATATAAAACTATAACACAAGACCGCATCATCAATGATACGGAGCCGTTGTGGACTAAAACCCCTGCTGACCTGAAAGATGAGGATTACCTGAAATTCTACAGGGATCTTTACCCTATGTCAGAAGACCCGCTTTTCTGGATTCACCTGAACGTAGACTATCCTTTCAATCTGACAGGTATTTTGTATTTCCCTAAAGCTAAAAATGACTTTGAAGTACAAAAGAATAAAATCCAACTATACTCGAGACAGGTATTCATCACTGATGAGGTGAAGGACGTTGTGCCTGAGTTCCTCATGTTGCTGCATGGTGTTATCGATTCGCCTGATATTCCGCTTAACGTATCAAGAAGCTACCTGCAGTCAGACAGCAGTGTTAAGAAAATCAATAACCACATTACCAAAAAGGTTGCGGATAAGCTTACAGAGTTATTTAAGAATGACAGAAAGGCTTATGAAAGCAAGTGGGACGATATTGGCATTTTTGTGAAGTATGGTATGCTCAGTGAGGATAAGTTCTATGAGAAAGCCAAAGATTTTGCTTTACTTAAAAACACCGAAGGAGCTTTTGCTACCCTTGATGAGTACAAGGAAAAGGTAAAGTCTAGCCAGGAAGATAAAGACGGAAACCTCATTTACCTGTATACCTCAGATGCAGCGAAGCAAGATACCTACATACAAGCTGCTAAAGCAAAATCTTACGACATCCTTTTGATGGATGGTATCATAGACAGTCATTTTGTGAACTTCCTGGAGCAAAAGCTGGAGAAAACCCAGCTTAAGCGTGTGGATGCTGAGACTGTGGATAAGCTCATTGATAAAGACGAGAAAATTGAAAGTGTGCTTAGCAAGGACGAGGAGGAGAAGGTAAAAGCTATTTTTGAAAAAGCGGTCAACAACAAGAGCATGAATATCTCTGTTGAGTCTCAATCGCCTGATGAAATGCCTGTTACTATCACCATGTCAGAGTTCATGCGCAGGATGAAAGACATGGCCAAAATGGGCGGTGGCGGCTATGCTATGATGGGTAACATGCCCGATCAGTTTAACCTGACGGTTAATGGCAACCACGCAATAATCGGGAAGATCCTGAGGGCTAAAAAAGAGGAGAAAAAAGAGCAATTGGCCAAGCAGGCATATGATTTGGCTATGCTTTCCCAAAATATGCTTTCAGGCGCTGATTTGACTAATTTTATAAAAAGAAGCATAGAGCTTGCAGGGGAATAACCTGTAAACATGACTGAACCAGGCCACCCGGAACTTTTCGGGTGGCTTTTTTATTTTTGAGATGAAAATAAAAAATGGTTATTTACGTTGCCAAATAATAAACGAGCTCAATGTTTCTGAAATATTTAGTTTTACTATCCACTACATTTTTGCTGGTTACATCGCTGCATGCCCAGGAAGCCGATCCTGAGAGCACGGACAAGATGTTTACTATTGATACCCCCATTACCATTGATCTGGAGGAGGATGAAAAGGAAGAAGAGTATGTAGAGCCGAAAAAGAAGAAACGCAAGAAGAATGTTTTTTACGGCCTTAAAACCAAAAAGCGCTACACTCAAAAAGGGAGCGGAGATGGAAAGACTTATGAGCTTTTCTATGTGCTGAAAGAATATGTAGAACCAGATCCCTACGTCAGGGATGTTTACTGGATAGATTACCGTCGTGGAAAAATCAGAAGTGAAGGAGAGGTGGACAAGGAGTATGGAGCAATTCTTCATGGCCCTTATAAAAAAATGCAGGGAGACCAGGTACTGGAAGAGGGCATATTTTACAAAGGAATGAAGCATGGGCGCTGGGTAAGGTATGATAAGAATGATATTCTCATTGATAAGGAAAAATATTACAAAGGATGGCCTAAAGAGTCACTCGTAAGCTACTATGATCAAAAAAGGGAGAAAATGAAAGAAATTATCCCTATTGAATACGGAGAAAAAGAAGGGAACTACTATTACTTTCACAATAATGGTAAGGTAGCAGTGAAGGGTGAATATAAATGGGACAATAAAGTGGGAGACTGGGTGGAGTACTATCCTACCGGTCGCAGAAAGAAAATAATCCGGTATTCTAAAGACCCTTTCGATAAACAAAGCAAGCCCTATATCTACAAAGAATGGAATAAACGAGGCAAACTCGTTTATGAAAGAAGATAAGCCCTCTGTAACATATTGTATTAATGCTTGTAAAATATTACAAGTGTAATAATTTTAATTCAACACCCGTTCTTGTTTTTGTTACATACTAGATTGCTTTTATACATCAATAATTTGTTGTAACTATTATTTCGCCTGTAAAATCTTACATGCGCCAATTTTGCCTATTTCCGTAAGTGTGAACATTTTGTTAGATTACTTTATTACTAGTTTTCTGATACGGCAATAACAATACGATGATGAGAGGTTTTCGGAGGCATTTTTTTGTTTGTTGCGTTCTGTTAATATTGTTGGTATTCAATGTTTTAGCTTATGCTAAGTCAGATGAAAAACCAATTACTTGTCAGGTTTCCAATGAGGTTGTTGATGTAAAGGTTCAGTCAGAATTTTTCTCGGGACTTTTGAGTACTGATAGTTGGCCTGCGAGATGGAATTGCGGCATTTGGACACCCTTTCATGGGTGGTTGTACATTGTTTCTGATTTCCTGATCTGGCTGGCTTACTTTATGATTCCTTTAATTCTTGGGTATTATTTGTATAAAAAGCAGGATGGGATTCCTTTCAAGTTCATTTTTCTGCTGTTTATAGCCTTTATCCTATTTTGCGGACTGACCCATCTTATTGATGCGATTATATTTTGGTTTCCCGTCTACAGGCTCAGCGCTTTCGTCCGGTTTCTTACGGCCATGGTTTCAATGGGTACTGTGTTGGCCCTGGTAAAAGTCACCCCGGAAGTATTAAAATATAAAAGTCCCGAAGCTCTTGAAAAGCTGGTGTCTGAGCTCACCGCCCTTAATCGAAGGTTAAAGGATGAAATACTGCAGCGTGAAAGGGCAGAAAATGAGCTGAAGCGGCTTAATGAAGACCTGGAGCGCAAAGTTGATGAACGCACTGAGGACCTGAAGGCTTCAAACAGCATTTTAAAACGGACAAATGAGCTTTTTCAATCAGCCCAGGAAGCCGGTAAAATAGGTGTGTGGCAAATGAATGTGAAGGAAAGCTCCATATTTTGCTCTGAAGAAGTATATCGCATTTTGGAGTTAACCAGCATAACAGACTTCAACTTTGAAAAAGCCCTCGGCTTTGTGCATAAAGACCATCGCAACAAGGTCAGAGAGGCAATAGCCCGGGCCGAAAGAACCTGTGAGAGCTATGATCTGGAAGTGAAATTAATAACGGCCAAAGAGAATAACATTTGGGTCAGAATAGTTGGTCTGCCCGTAGTTAAAGATGGTAAAATGGTTTCATTGAGAGGCCTGCTAATGGATATAGACCTGGCCAAAACTTCCCAGGAGAAAATGGAAGCGAGCAAAAGGGTGCTCTCACTGGCTTTGGAAGCTGGCGAGATTGGTGCCTGGAACTGGAATATCAAAACCGGTTCGCTGCAATGGGATGCTTATATGCACAATTTGATGGACCACCCGAAAGAGAATTTCAAGGGCATAATACAGGACTTTACTGAACGCATACACCCTGATGATATGGATTTGGTAAGCGATGCGGTAGGTGATACTATAAGGAAGGATGTTAAGTATGATATTGTTTACAGAATACTTTCCCGTGATGGGCAGACAAGGATCTTGCACTCCAAAGGTGAAGTTACAAAAGATGAGAACGGCGAACCGGTGTCCATGATAGGCATTTGTATGAACATAACTGCCCAAAAGCTTTATGAACAAAACCTTAAGGAGAGCGAACAACGGTTTAAAGCCACTATTGATTACAGTCCGATAGGGGTGGCTCTCTTGGGAACTGATGGCGCGCTGATCAAAGTAAATAAGGCATTGACACATATGCTTGGCTATAGTGAAGCTGAGCTGTTAAAGCTAGGCCTCCATAAAATAACCTACACTGAGGACCGCAACCTTGACCTGGAGCAAAGGAAAAATTTACAGCAGGGCAACATTCATACTTACCAGTTAGACAAGAGGTACTTAAACGTTGATGGCTTGCCTATCTGGGTTCAGCAGAATGTTTCTGCGGTGCGGGATGAAGCTGGTGACATAAAATATTTTATTGCTCAGATCATGGACATTACCGAAAGAAAAATGGCAGAGAAGCGTATTCAGGAGGTAGTTAGGCAGCGCACGGCGCAACTGGAAGCCACCAATCACGAACTGGAAGCTTTTAGCTATTCTGTTTCTCATGATCTGCGCTCTCCGCTTCGAAGCATCCACGGTTTCAGCCAGGCGTTGATGGAAGACTATGCAGATCAGCTTGATGATATAGGTAAAGATTATTTGAAAAGGGTGTCATCGGCCAGCGTGAGGATGGGAAGGTTGATAGATGATCTGCTTGCCCTCTCAAGGATATCCCGGCAGGAGATAAGTTTTGAGCCTGTTGATGTGTCAGCCCTTGCCTCGCATGTGGCTGAGCATTTAAACAATGACCAGTACACCCATACCGAATTTACCGTGACCCCGGGCTTAAAGGCTTCTGCCGATAAAGGTTTGCTAAATGTGGCGCTGGAGAATTTATTTGAAAATGCCGCCAAATACTCCAGAAAGGTGCCAAATCCAAAGGTAGAATTAGGAGTTGAAACAATTAATGACCGTCAGGTATTTTATATAAAAGACAACGGAGTAGGATTTGACATGAAATATTCCGATAAGCTTTTTGGCGCTTTTCAGAGACTGCACGGAGACAATGAATTTGAAGGGACAGGAATAGGCTTGGCCACGGTTAAGCGTATTATTCACCGGCATGGCGGAGAGATATGGGCTGAAAGTGCCGTAGACAGGGGATCAACGTTTTATTTTACCTTAAATTGAATAACCAGATATGTCAGGAAGAATATTATTAGTCGAGGATAACGAAGATGATATTACGCTTACGTTAAGAGCTTTAAAAAAGAAAAATATTGCTAACGAAGTCACTCTTGCCCGTGATGGTGTAGAGGCTTTGGATATTCTTTTTGGGCGTAATGGCAAAGAGCGGATTAAACCTGCTTTGATTCTTCTCGACCTTAAATTGCCGAAGCTTGACGGGTTGGAAGTTTTAAAAGAAATAAGGCAGCACGAAAGTACAAAAGGGCTGTCGGTGGTAGTATTAACCACATCAAATCAGGAAGAAGATATCATCAAAAGCTACTCACTGGGAGCTAATAGCTATATCAGAAAGCCTGTGGATTTTGTCCAGTTCACGGAAGCAGTAGGTCAACTTGGTCTTTATTGGCTTGTGTTAAATGAACCTAACCCACAGATAAATGAATGATTCGTTAAGGATATTGGTCATAGAAGACTCGGAAGATGATTATGAATTGTTATTAAGGGAAATCAAAAAGGGTGGTTTCCTTACAGAGGCTGAGCGCGTAGAAACCGTTGAAGACCTGGAAAGATGTTTGTCTGAGCAATGGGATATTGTAATAAGCGATAATCGGTTACCGCGTTTGAATGCCCCAACAGCGCTGAGCGTGACACGATCCAGAAATAAAAACGTTCCTTTTTTTATTGTTTCCGGTACCATCGGAGAGGAAGCCGCAGTGGAAGCCATGCGGGCTGGGGCCAATGATTATATATTAAAAGGCAACCTCAAGCGGTTAATACCTGCAATAGAAAGGGAGCTTAAAGAGGCAAACAACAGGTTGAAGCGGCAAGCAATAGAGCAAAAGCTGGCAAAAAGCCAGAAGATGTATCAGTTTCTCTCTGGTAGCATTGAGGATGCCTTCCTGGCGCTGGATAAAGACCTGAAAGTGATCCACTGGAATGGAGCAGCAAAAAAGGAATTTAATATCAGGGATAAAAATATATTGGGAGCACATATATTTTCCATGTTTCCCGAATGGCTGGACTCGAAGATTGAAAGAAAAATTAAAAATGTTCAGCAAAAGACTAAGTCTGAACACCTGGCTTTTCAGTTCGGGCGAGACTATTTCGACGGGAGCATTTATCCGTCTGAAGGAGGGATATCTATTATAGTAAGAAAGGTAACGGAAAAGAAACAGGCGGAAGAAAATTTAAAAAAGATCAATAATGAACTGGAAACCCTGATGTATCGTATTTCCCATGATCTTAAAGGACCGGTAGCCTCAATAATGGGCTTGATCAACATCGGAAAAATGGACTTTTCCAACGATGCATTCCAACAATATTTAGGAATGCTGGACAAAAGCACGGTACAACTAAAAAATACGCTGGACGAACTCCTGAATTTATCAAGGATCAAACAAGGTCAGATAATGCCAGAGGAAGTAGTTCTGGAAGAGGTCATTAAGGATATAATGGATGGACTGAAATACAATGAGGGGTTTGGTGAAGTGGAACTGCAACTCCGTCTGAACAGTTCTCATACAGTATATAATGACAGAAGGCTGCTCACGTCAATTTTTCAAAACCTGCTTGAGAATGCCATCAAATACAGGAGAAAGTCGCGTAATCATAAATCCTGGATAGTGGTCGCTGCCAACAAGGAAGAAGGAGAACTTTTCGTGCAGGTAATTGACAATGGGCAGGGCATATCAGAAAAGCTTCAGGATAAAGTTTTTGATATGTTTTACAGGGCACATGAGTTTTCTTCCGGCTCCGGCCTGGGTTTATATATAGTTAAAAATGCCATTGAAAAGATCAATGGCTCAATAATGCTCGAGAGCAGGAAAGATGAGGGATGTAAGTTTGATGTTATAGTTCCTGACTGGAAACAACCACCAGCAACCAATTATAATGAAAATTAAAGGAGAAGAGGAGTTTGTCGAAATGCAGATAAATAGATGGAAACCTATCAATATATTGATTATTGAGGATTCCGAGGATGACTATGAGCTTATTAAAAGAAGGATTCGCCGCGAAGGATATAATTTAAACACCATGCGGGTAGAAACTGCCGAAGAATATGAAGCAGCCCTTGTTGATGAAGACTGGGACGTAGTGATCAGTGATAACTCTTTGCCCCAGTTCAATGCCAGATCGGCATTGGAGATCACCAGAAAAAAATATCCTTTTTTGCCATTCATCATTGTATCTGGCACCATAGGTGAGGAGGCTGCCGTGGAAGCCATGAGGCTGGGTGCTAATGATTATTTATTAAAAAATGACCTGGCCAGGCTTACACCTGCTATAGAGCGGGAAATAAGAGATGCAAGGACTATTAAGGCAAAAAATGCCGCTGACCGCGCTTTAAAGGAGAGCCAGGAGCGCTACAGATTGCTTGCGGAGAACATACAGGACCTGGTTTGCCTGCATAGTCCGGACTCTACCTACCTATGGGTAGGGCCGTCTACAGATCGCATTTTAGGGTATCATGCCGAAGAGCTGATTGGCCTGAAACACCTGGACCTGATCCATCCTGATGACCTTAAAGATCAGGAAATCAACCTTTTTGAGCAGAAAGGGGAGAATAATGGGAAGCCCTTTTCATACCGTATGAGGCGCAAAGACGGTGTATATATCTATCTTGAAACGATGTTACAGCATGTTTATGAGGGGGGCCAGTTGATCAGAATTGTGAGCACATCCCGTGACATCACCGAGCAGAAGCTTGCGCACAACCTGCTTACAGAAAGCGAGGCCAAATACCAGGGAGTGATAGAATCGATTGCCGAAGGTCTTATTTTATATGATGACCGTGGGCATATCGTGACATTCAATAAAAGCGCCTCAAGAATATTAAGAACAAAAACCACAAGCGTCCGAAAATTTGAGAAGGAGCTGACGGAAAGGTATCGTTTTTTTAAACCGACTATGGAAGTGTTTCCATTAGATAATTTACCCTCTAAAGTTACACTGCGCACGGGTAAACCATGCTCCCAGGTTATTATGGGTGTAAAAGACCGGGGTGATTTGATCTGGTTATCGGTCAATTCAGAGCCCTTTTTGCAGCCTAATGATCGTATAGGTGTGGTTGTTTCTTTTTCTGATATTACAGAGCAAAAGGTTTATGAAGACCGTGTTACAGCCGTAGCCAGAGAACTGACAACATTGATCGATACGGCCAATGCCCCGATTTTTGGGATTGACTGGAACGGGCGAATCAACGAATGGAACCAGGTGACGGCAAAAATTACCGGCTACTCCAAAACCGAAGTGCTGGGCAAAAAGCTAATCGATGAATTTATCCTTGACGGATACAAAGTGGCAGTCACTGATTTGCTTAAAAATGCATTGAGAGGCAAAGAGGTGACAAACTACGAGTTGCCTATCTATACCAGAACAGGCAAGGTGGTTACCATCCTCTTTAACGCTGCTCCCCGCAGAAACCTCGACTCAGAGATTATTGGTGTTATAGGTGTGGGGCAGAATATAACAGAGCTGATTGAGTACCGCGAGAGGTTGGAAATGAAAGTCGCTGAGCGCACCAAGGAACTGAATGAGGCCTTACAAAAAGAAAAGGAGCTGGTGGCTCTCAAGTCAAAGTTCGTTTCCATGGCCTCGCACGAATTCAGGACTCCACTGTCCACAATTACCTTTGCTACCAACTTCATTAAGCGGTATAAATCCAAACTTGGATTTGATGAAATAGAACGGAAGCTGGACAAAATAGAGGAGCAGGTAGGCCATATGACGTATTTGCTGGACGATGTACTTCTCATTGGCAAAAGCGAATCCGGGAAGATCAAGCTGCACCGCGTAGTCATCAATATCAAAGATTTCTGCAAAAAAATTATAGAGGAAGTTACACACAGCACCAAGCAGAGCCATAAGGTTTTGTTTTCTATTGTAACTGAGAAGAAAGAAATTGCCGTAGATGAAAAACTTTTGCGCAATATATTGATTAACCTTTTAACCAATGCCATTAAGTTTTCTCCGGGAAAAGATAAGGTCCTTCTGGATGTTATATGTGCACATGGGTTGCTGAATATGCAGGTAAAAGACTGGGGGATGGGTATAGAAAAAGAGGACCAGGAAAAGATATTTGAACCGTTCCACCGTACAAATAGTGCAGGTGCTATTCAGGGCACCGGGTTAGGGCTTTCCATAGTTAAGAAAGCCGTGGAGCTACAGCAAGGGTCAGTGGAAGTTGACAGTGAGGTAGGGAAAGGAACCAAAATAAAGATTCAGATTCCATTAGTCGATGAAAAAGATATTAGTAATTGATGACACGCTGCACCTTCTGGAAGAGATAAGGGATTTACTGCAAATGGAAGGATATGATGTAATAACGGCATATGATGCTTTTGATGGGATGCGCAAAATAAGTACTACCAACCCGGACCTGATCATAACAGATCTGCTGATGCCGGAGATGAATGGCTTTGAGTTGATCACTAAGATCAGGTCAATAGACAAACATCAGCTTACACCGATCATTGTGCTTTCTGCCCAGGCCACCAAAGAAACTGAGCAAAAGGCCAGAGAGTACAGTGCCGATGCTTACATTAGAAAACCTTGCAGTGCTGACCAGCTTATTTCATCGATAGAAAAACTGCTTAAATAAAAATTAAAATGGGACATATTCGCGTACTACTGGTAGATGACCACGCCCTGATGAGAGAAGGTGTTGCATCTATGCTTAAAAATGTAGAATTCATTGATGTTGTAGGCAAAGTGGAAAGTGGAGAGGAGGCCATAAACGCTGCGCAGGAGCTTTACCCGGATATCATACTCATGGACATCATGATGAAGGGGATGACCGGCATAGAGGCGGCGCGCTGGATAAAAGAGCAAAACAGCAATATCAGGATCATATTATTGTCAGGGGAAGTAAACCAGGACTATATATCCTTAAGTGCAAAAGTCGGCGTCAATGGGTATTTACCCAAAGACGTAAGCAAAGAGGCACTGGTCGATGCCATAAAAAAAGTATATGCCGGCGAAAAGTACTTTAGCCCCTCGATTATGAATATTGTCTTTGAGCAGTTTTATAACCAGGAGGCAGATGAAAAGAAACCTGCTCAGAAGAGCAAAGAGCTTACCACAAGGGAATTTGAGGTACTGGAGCAGGTAGCTATGGGTAAATCAAACCAGGAAGTAGCAGATGCCTTGTTTATAAGTATAAAAACAGTGGAAACACACAAAACAAATATACTCTCCAAACTCGGACTTAAGAATACTGCAGAACTCGTTAAGTACGCGATCAAAAACAACATCATTGAGCTTTAACCTCTGAGAATGTAGAGGTTATGCGGGTTTACCCCGATAAAACCCTCGGGGGAACTCACCAGCCCCCTGAGAATTCCCCTAGCCCACGCTGACAAAAACCTGATCGTAACCCGTATAACATTTCAAAAAGTGCCTTATCTCTGCTTTTAAGCCTAATTTCATAAGTGTACTTCTGATTTTTCCTTTTCAGGAATTCCCTCATAAAAACGGTCATGGTTATCATCAAATTTGCATAGATGATTTTAGTAGCCATGACAATTTTTTGTATTTCATTTAAGCATTTTTTAAGAGCATTGGTCATTTTTTTTGTAATGGCTTTTCCATTTTTTGAGGCCAGCGCTCAATTTGAACCGGAAGAGGTGGTAGAGGAGGAGAGTAATTCCATTTTTAGTCATAGGGGTATGGAGGCGTCCTTCGGCATGAAAACTTTTGTTATAGAAAGTGACGTGCCGGAGTTGGATGCCCTCCAGGTTTATGAAGAAGGTGGAAGCGCCGCCTTTATCTTCGGTAATTCTTACAGTCGCATTGTTGCCAGAGCTGTAGGGCTTTATTATTCCAACGCTGCCACAAAGCGAACAATTGATCTGTTTGAAGTTGAGATCAATAGTAATATCTACCTGCTAAAGGCAATGCAGTTGCCTTCCCGGAAAGCAGATGCCTATGTGCTGGCGGGGCTTAACAATCAAAGCATAAAATTTTACGGACATTATATAGATGCTGCCGAGCGGGCGAAGCAAGGGAAAAGCCCGGGCAGGGAGCCATTTTTAGGCAGTATTAACACCACCAATGTTAATCTGGGCCTGGGCGTGGAGTATCGCATTCAGGCTGAGAATGACTTTGTCCATTTTTTTGTGGAGGCAAAAACCAGCCTTCAACTGGGGGAGTCTGCTAATGTCAAAAGCCTGGAAAACACCAGCATTAAAGACCCTTATGCGATCAATGTAGGAGTGAGATTCGGCCGAAGAAAATAACCTAACCTATTAAAATAATGAGAACCACACTTAAAATTAAAGAGATGAATAACCTGCTCAACCAAGAGCTTTCTGAGGCAAACTCAGTACTCGATAAGTTTGTCTATAGTTGTTCTCATGACCTTAAGGGACCTTTGGCTTCCATAAAGGGGTTGATCCGCCTGGCGGAAAAATCAACCAGGGACGATATCACAGATGAATGCCTGCACCTGATCAACGAGAGTGTGGTGCGAATGGATAACTTCCTGAAATCCCTGGAGTCTTTCGTAGGCAACGCCCGGGGCCCGATCGTGAACACTACAATCTACTTTAATGAGAGCATTGCCAAAGTGCTGGATCATTACCTGGACTACGCAAGGGCAAATAAAATAAAGTTCCGCGTACGTGTGAAACAAGACCAGAAGTTTGTATCGGACCAGTTGCGTATCACTCTTATACTGGAGCACCTCATTCAAAATGCCGTGGTTTTCCAGGATTTGAAAAAGACGGAAAAGTTTGTGGATATAGATGTGAAAGTTACTCCCAAGCATGCCACAATAGAAGTATGCGACAATGGAGAAGGCATTTCAAAAGAAAACATCAATGACATATTTCAGATGTTTTACCGGTCATCCGAGTCTTCCAAGGGTTCAGGCCTTGGTCTGTACATTGTTCAGGAGGCGGTAAGCAAACTGGGAGGTGAAGTTTCAGTAGCCTCTTCCAAAGGAGTAGGAAGCAATTTTATAGTTAAAATACCAAACAATTTATAAATACTTTTTTAGATGAAAAACGCGATACCACTATTCGGGCTGTTATTATTTTTTACAGCATGCAATGTCGAGATTGACTCCCCTTTTGCAGGTGATGATCAGAAAGTTTACATCATTAAGCAAGGCCAGCACGAGTCTAACAGAACCATTAAATCTTTTAAGGGAGACGTACTGGGCTTTAAAGCCAGCTTTGACGAGTCTGCCATTTATGAAACAAAAAGGGAGGAGAACCAGGCCGATATCAACAAGCTCATGGGCTTTTCTGATTGTAACAGTCATCACCATGAAAATAGCGCACGCTTTGGCTGGAGATGGTATAATGACAAGCTTGAAGTACACGCCTATTGCTATGTGAATGGAGACAGAAAAATAGAATATGTAACTACAGTTGCACTTAATGAAATGAATGATTACCAGATTAGTATCATTGATAACAAATATGTGTTTACCGTAAACGGGGCTTCCAGGGTAGAAATTAACAAAAACCCGAATTGCTCAGGTGATGTAAACTATATGCTATTTCCATATTTTGGAGGTGATGAGCCCGCACCGCACGACATTAGTGTAGCAGTGCATACCGATCAGTAGAAAGCATCTTCAAAATGCACAATTTCCTGGGTAGAGCAGTCTATGGAGATTACATCAAACCGGATATCATGACACCAATTTTTTTCATGAACGTATTGATCAGCTCCTTCAATCACTTTTTTAATCTTGATGCCATTGACTGCATCTTCCGGATATCCAAAAGAACTATAGCTCCTGGTTTTCACTTCCACAAAAACCAGGAGCTGTTCTTTTTTTACAATAATATCGATCTCTGACCGCTTATACCGGTAGTTTCTTTCTACTAGCTTATACCCTTTGCCCATAAGGTACTCCGCAGCCCTCTGCTCTCCGTCTTTACCCGTTTGCGCGTTATTGTTCATAATTTCATTACCTTTGCAGAGTTCAAATATAAGCCTGTTTTAGTTCGGCAGTGAATTCTATAATCAATAAAAAAGTACAATTCATCGACCTGGGTACCATTGACTATAAAGAAGCCTGGGATTATCAGACAAAACTGTTTGACGATACTGTTAATTTAAAGATTAGCAACAGGAAAGTGTCTGAAGATCAACATGTAGTGACGCCTAACTACCTGATCTTTTGCGAACACCCACATGTATACACATTAGGTAAAAGTGGCTCGGAAGACCACCTGCTTATAGACAGTGATGGGCTTAAGGCCAGGCAGGCTACATATTACAGGATTAACAGAGGGGGCGATATAACTTATCATGGTCCGGGACAGATAGTGGGGTATCCTATACTTGATCTTGATAATTTCTTTACGGATATTCATAAATACCTGAGGCTACTGGAAGAGGGTATCATCGAAACCCTGGCGGAGTACGGTATAGCTGCAGGGCGTATAGATGGCCTTACAGGCGTATGGCTGGATCATGAAGCGCAGGTGAACCCCAGAAAAATATGTGCTATGGGGGTTAAGTCCAGCAGATGGGTGACCATGCACGGATTTGCTTTTAATATAAATACAGACCTCGATTATTTTGGCAATATAGTGCCATGCGGAATTGACGACAAAGCTGTAACTTCACTGGCAAAGGAACTGGGAAAACCAGTGGATATAGAAGAGGTAAAAACCGTCTTAAAGACGAAGTTGGCAGGACTGTTTGAAATGAGCCTGTTTTAGAATGAGAAAAGATATAAAAGTACCGGAAGTTAAAAATGTAACCCTGGCCATCACCAGGGAAGTGAATACCCATAATGAAGCGGAGTGGAATGTTCACCTTATTAACAGAAATAACCACGACATTGAAAATACGCTGGTGGCTTCTACAGGTTATGGCGAATTAAATGGTGAGCACCAGAAAACTTCTACCTTAAGGCACTTTTTGGAAACTGTGCCTGCCAGGGGCACTGCACTTATAGAGCCAATAAATGCCGAGATCTTCCATCTCAATAATGAGTTCTGGGTGAGCTACTATATCGACGGGAAAATCTATGATAAGAAGTTCATCTTTTTACCGGACACCATCAAGGAAGAGAACCTGATTTATATTAAAGAACTGGATATGGAAGGAGTTCTTCATTCCTGATATGAAAGAACTTAGGGATATTCTCTTTCTGGATATTGAAACCGTAAGCTCATCCGAAACGTATGAAGGACTTAATGAGCGCATGAAAACCTTGTGGAGCCGCAAAGCTTCATTTTTGAAGAGAGAAGAAGGCCTTACTGATGACGCATTCTATTTTCAACGAGCCGGGATCTATGCAGAATTTGGTAAAGTAGTAAGTATTGGCATCGGCCTCTTCCATATGGAGGAAGACAAACTGATATTGAGACTAAAAGCGCTGTATGATGAAGATGAGAAGGCACTCCTCGAACAGTTCAATGCCATCCTGGGTAAGATGAGGTCAGATAGCCTGAAGCTATGTGCGCATAATGGAAGAGAGTTTGATTTTCCTTATCTTAGCAGGAGGATGCTCATTAACAGTATCTCACTGCCATCGGTTCTGGATCTTTCTGGCAAAAAGCCCTGGGAGATCAACCATATTGATACCATGGACATGTGGAAATTTGGTGACTGGAAACACTACACATCCCTTGATCTTTTGGCCGCAATTTTTAATATTGAATCCAGTAAAACCGACATGAGTGGCAGCGATGTGAATCGTGTCTATTATAAAGATCAAAACCTGGAGAAAATAGCTGATTACTGCCTTCAGGATGTGGCAGTAACAGCACAATTATATTTAAAACTTAAGAACATCACCGCAGAACCGTTCGAGGTCACCGTCACACCAGCCAATTAACCTTAGAGGTTAACTAATAGTCCCCGGACTTGTTTTAATTTTAAACATTTAGTAATACTGGGGCGTAATAAGCAATAATATTAATCGCATATTTTTAGATGCATGACACAATAATTTATGAGTCAAAAGAAGAAAAAGAAGAAGTATGGAAAATCCGGAAATATTAAAGAAAAATTGAAAGCCCGGATACTTTCACTTCTCAACAATAATTATAATAAAGTATATACAGCCAGCCAGGTAGCCAAAAAGCTTGGTTACAGGAGAAAAGACTATAACAGGGAGATTCCCTATGTGCTCTCCGACCTGCACAGAAATGGCAACATCATACAACTTACCAACGGAAGCTATAAAAGCATGAGTGAAGCCGAGTTCCTAACCGGAAAACTTGACCATGTCAACGCGCGCTTTGCTTACCTTTTAACCCCGGATGATAAAGAAGATATCTACATCAAAGCACAGGACATCAATTTCGCTATGGATGGCGATACCGTTAAAGTACAGCTCAAAGGAGCCGCTCACGGAAGAAAGCCTGAGGGCAAAGTGGTAGAGATCATAGAGCGGGCAAGGGAGCAGTTTGTTGGTCGCATAGAGTTTTCACCACGCTTTGCTTTTGTAATCGCGGATAATAAGAAGATCCACCAGGATATATTTGTAAAGCTTGATGCCACAAATGGAGCCAAGCATAACGATAAAGTAATCGTAAAAATTACCCAATGGCCTGCGCAGGACAAAAGCCCCGAAGGCGAAATTGTAAATGTGCTGGGACCTGCCGGAGACAATGAAGCTGAAATACATTCAATCATGGCAGAGTTTGACCTGCCATTCGAATTTCCTGAGCATGTTGAAAAAGAGGCTGAAAAGATACCGGATAAGATCACTAAAAAGGAAATCGAAAAAAGAAAGGATTTCAGGGATGTACTGACCTTTACCATAGACCCGGAAGATGCCAAGGATTTTGATGATGCGCTTTCTTTTCAGGTATTGGATAACGGCAATTATGAGGTAGGAATACATATTGCCGACGTTACCCACTATGTACAGCCCAATACCGTGCTTGAAAAAGAAGCTTTTGACAGGGCCACATCTGTTTATCTTGTAGACCGGACAGTGCCCATGTTGCCGGAGCGGCTTTCTAATGGATTGTGCTCGCTGAGGCCCAGGGAGGATAAGCTGACCTTTGCCGCAGTGTTTGAAATGGACGACAAAGGTAATGTGTTGAAAGAATGGTTTGGCAGGACAGTAATACACTCCGACCGCAGGTTTAGCTATGAAGAAGCCCAGGCCTGCATAGAAACAGGCATGGGGGATTTGGTGCAGGAGCTTCAAAAGCTCAATGATCTGGCCAAAAAGCTTAGGAGAGAACGTTTCAATAAAGGTGCAGTTAACTTTGAAACCACTGAGGTTAAGTTTAAGCTCGATGAAAAAGGCAAACCCCTGGGCATTATCCCTAAAGTGAGAAAAGATGCGCACAAGCTCATTGAAGAGTTTATGCTACTGGCCAACAAGAAAGTTGCGGTGTATGTGTATGAAATGAAAAAGGGTGAAGACAAAAATACCTTTGTATATCGTACACACGACTATCCTGACCCTGAAAAGGTTGATTCATTTGCCCAGTTTGCAAGAAAGTTTGGTCACAGCCTTAAAACAGATCAGGGTTCTATTTCACAGTCTCTGAATAGCCTGATGACAACTATAGAAGGTAAGCCGGAGGAGAATGTACTGCAGCAATTAGCCATACGATCAATGGCCAAGGCAAAGTATACAACTGAGGCTATGGGTCATTTCGGTCTGGCATTTAAACATTATACCCATTTCACATCTCCGATCAGGAGGTATCCTGATATGATGGTACACCGCCTTTTACAGCACTACCTGGACAAAGGGAAGTCTGTAAACAAAAAAGATTACGAAGAGAAATGCATCCACTCTTCCGAGAGGGAAAAGCGGGCTGCAGATGCCGAGCGGGCGTCCATCAAGTATAAGCAGGTGGAATTTATGCAAAGTGTTGAAGACCGCGTTTTCGATGGTATTATTTCCGGAGTTACCGAGTGGGGTATTTTTGTAGAGATCGTTGAGACCAAATGTGAAGGCATGGTGCGCATGGTGGATATGAAGGACGACTACTACGAGTTCGATGAAAAGAACTACCGGGTTTTTGGCAGAAGAAACAAAAAAATGTATACCCTGGGAGACAAGGTGCACGTAACCGTAAAAAGTACCGACATAGACCGCAGGACTATCGATCTTGAATTTGTTGATAAGAAGGATATGGTTTAGTTTCGCCACCACATAATCCATGAAAAACATAAAACAACTGCAGGCGCTGATTTCAAAAGAAATTGAGCGCACCGAATATGGACAGGCACCCATCGAGTTGTATGAGCCTATCGAATATATTATGTCACTGGGAGGCAAGAGGCTGAGGCCTTTGCTCACCCTTTTGGCCTACTCCCTTTACAAAGATGATGTGGAATCAGTGCTGAAACAGGCGATCGCCGTGGAGGTGTTTCATAATTTCACCTTGATGCATGACGATATTATGGATGAAGCGCCTTTAAGAAGGGGCAAAAACACCGTTCATGAAGAGTGGAACCACAACACCGCCATACTTTCCGGCGATGTAATGCTGGTAAAAGCCTACGAAATGTTGATCATGGATCAGGCAACATTAACGGTTGATATTTTGAAGGCCTTTAATCAGTGTGCCCGTGAGGTATGCCAGGGTCAGCAACTGGATATGCTTTTTGAAAATCGCAAGGAAGTGACAGAGGAGGAGTACCTAGACATGATCAGGCAGAAAACAGCCGTATTGCTTGGCTTCAGCCTCGAACTTGGAGGGCTGCTCGCAGGTGTAAGCAAAGAGAGTTGTGAAGCACTGAGAAAGTTCGGGATCAATATAGGTATTGGTTTCCAACTGATGGATGACCTGCTGGATGTGTATGCTGATAAAGACAAGTTCGGCAAGCAGGTTGGTGGAGACATTCTGTCCAATAAAAAAACATTTCTGCTGATAAAAGCATTAGATAATGCAGAGGGCAAGCAAAAGAAGGAGCTCGAGGGCTGGATTGCAAAAAAGCAGTTTGACCCGGAGGAGAAAGTAAAAGCCGTTACCCAAATCTATAATGATCTGGGCATAAAGGAGCTTACAGAGGATACCATGAACAAGTATTTTGAACAGGGTTTCCATTCTTTGAAGCAGATTAATGCGCCACTTCATCGCAAAGCGGTGATAAAAAGATTTGCAGAGAATCTGGCTGCCCGCGAGAAGTAGTAATGAAAAAACCACAATTTGATTTACCTGCGTTCAGCAATCACTGTTTGTCTTTTGGTCAGCTTATTTTCCTGTGGTTCTCCACCGGAAAATCCGGATAAATTCCTGGAATATGTCTGGGCAGGTTCCGTTACAGACAGTTCGGCTGTAGTAGCATTCAAAGTAAACAGAGAGTCTGTAGTAAGGGTGGCCTATTCTACCGATGAAAATTTCTCAAAAGGCACACGTTACTCTGAGTCCGTTGAAGTGAAGGAAGGAGAGTTTCTGACGGCTAAAGTTCGTTTAGGTGATCTTGACAGTGCAACAGGCTACTACTACAAACTTGAAATGGACGGAGAGCTTATGGCAGATAAAGATCTCAGAGGCTACTTTGAAACATTTCCCAATGGAGCTTTTTCCTATAAAGTAGCTTTTGCTTCATGCGCCAGAACCGGTTCCAGAAGCAGGATCTTCCGAACCATACAGCAGCAAGACCCCTTGTTTTATATGAACACGGGTGACTTGCACTATGAAAACATCAGGAATAATTGCGAATATGCCTTCGCCAAAGCTTTTTTTGATATACAACGATCACCATCACAAGCTTACCTTTATCATCATTTGCCCTTTGTGTACATATGGGATGATCATGACTACGGCCCCAACAACAGCGCAGAAAATGCAAATTGTCAAAAGGAAGCCATTGAAGCCTACAAGCGGTTTGTGCCACACTACCCACTGGCTTTCGAGGGAAACAAGGAGCCGATATCCCAGACCTTTGACGTAGGCCGGGTGAAATACGTGCTTACAGATTTGCGCTCTCAAAAGAAACGGCCGCAGTATTCGGGATGTGAAAAAGTAGAGAAAGGCACAAATTTTGGCAGCGAAGAACACCTCAACTGGTTTAAGGAACAATTGCTAAAAGCCAAAGCCGACTCAATGATCGTGGCCTGGGTTTCTGGTATACCCTGGATCAGCGATAAGCGGAGCCGGAAGTATGAGTGCGATGAAAACGATGACTGGGGAGGTTTTGAAGAAGAGCGGCGAGCCATTGCAAACTTTATCAAGGAGTATGAAATCCCGCTTTTTATCCTTTCAGGAGATGCCCATATCGTAGCTATAGACGATGGCAGTAACAGTGATTATGCTACTGCAGGAGAAACTGAGATTCCTGTATTTCATGCAGCCCCGCTTGATAACTTTGGCATTTACAAAGGCGGGCCTTATAGCCACGGTTACAGCGCGAGAAACGGCCAGTTTGGCCTTATGGAGATTATTGACAACGGTGGAAATGAGATATGTATCCAATGGACTGCACTGGATAAATATGGCAGGACAATAAACAGTAGCCTTGGAAAACCTTTGAAATACAGGTTTTGTCGAAGGATTTATTAATGAAATTGATAATTCAGCAACACTTGCAATATGTAAATGAACAGCTAGTCTATCTCAGAATCTTTGCCATCCATAAACCTATAGCTTTGGATGGACCGGTCAAATATGATGGACTGTTCAGATTCATTTTTTAAAGCAATAATATAATTTAGCAACTGCCTTTTGGAGACACCCAATGTTTCAGCAAGATCTTCCGGGCTGCCGGTGTTTTCCTGCTCTATCAATTCCTGAAGCCTATTAAATCTGGATAATATTTCCTGTAGTCCCATTAAAGTGGTGTATACCTGATCTGTGCTACATTGCTTTTAGTCTTGGCTTCCAATATTTCTATCTTATTGCCATTGCGTCTGTACCTCAACTCCTTATTGATAACGTGGTTTGGATACCTGTGCTCAAGTTCTTCCTCGGCCAGCCAGCACAGGGAAAACTCCTTGATCTCGTCAAAAAAAAGCTGAATAGTAAAACTGTGCTTG
>NZ_SMLW01000670.1:0-4442 GCF_009711405.1 Fulvivirga kasyanovii
CCATAAGGGTATATCTACAATTATATATATGTATAAATCCTAATTACTAAACTACATTCATTTACAACCACTTAAATAATAAAGTACAATACAAATAAACCACCTCCACCATCCCCACCCCAACAAACTTTCCCAACAGCACAAATTACTTTCCGAAAGACAGTAAATTCGTGAATTTTATGTCCATCTGCACTTTGGCAGTTTGTTCAAGATAGTGAATCGACAAATAAGGTTTTGAGGCTCATGTGAGGGGTGAAAGCAGAAAATAGGGTTGGTGGCGCGGAGTGGAGCTTTACCATTATCAGCCATTAGGTATTTTTACCTATGAAATTGGGTAAAAATACCTAATGGCAGCAAGTCAGTTTAATGGTCACACTTGTAAACAGAGTCTACTCTTAGTGCTTAAATTGATGTGTTAGCGTATTAATATTATTACTGATGCTATTGTAAACTGCGATATTCTTGCGCAAGTAAAGTACATTTGACCATGACCCGAAATGAACTCAACCGGCAATTAAAGGAAGCCCTGCAAAACATCGTTGGCAACACCGCTGAGATCGATGCTTTCGTTAAAAGTCTGTCGGTCACGCAGGTGGCTAAATCCGATTTTCTGATCAAAGCGGGGGATTGGTGCCCGAATATCTATTTTGTAAATGAAGGGGTCTTCCGTACGTTTCTGGAGGTTGAGGATCGGGAGATGAATACGGAGTTCTTCTTTGAAAACAGCTTTGCAGGGGCTTTTACAAGCTTTTTGCTGGACACTCCCACTTCACTCAACATACAGGCTTTAGAGCCGGCCATGGCTATGGTTATTCCCAAAACGCTGCTGGAAGGGTATTACAAAACCAACCCTTGCTGGTATGCTTTGGGCAAACATATTTTCGAACAGGAATTCATCAAAAAATGCCGGCGCGAAAGTGAGTTTCTACAGCTTTCCGCCAGGGAGAGGTACCTGAACCTGATCGATCAATACCCACAAATAGAGGCTCGCATTCCCGGGTATCACATTGCTTCTTTCCTGGGCATTCAAGCCGAATCCCTGAGCCGGATCAGGTCAGGGAAGCTGGCATAGATTAACATAGATCAATGACTATATTGCTTCACACGGCTTTACTTTAAACCAAAAAAACGATGGACAAAAGAGTAAAATTTGATTTTGAATTTTTCTTCACCAATGGCGGCAGCATCAAAGGCGAAGATTTCAGGCTGGATATTGCTGGCGATGATATCAGTGACAAGGAACTGGCAGATTATATCATCGAAGATATGCGCCTGCTTATGGTGGGTGAAACCAGAATACTCAACAAGGAGATCATCACCGAACCTCACAAAAGAAAACCCATCGACCAAAACACAGGCAAGCCGCTACTCATCGACCTCAGCCATACCATCGAAGACGGGTTAGTGACTTACAAAGGCCTTCCCGCCCCGGTTATCTGCGATTACCTCAGCCGGGAGGCATCCAAAGATATCTATGAAGAAGGCACGGAATTCCAGATCGGTAAAATAGAAATGGTCTCAAACACCGGCACGTACATTGACTGCCCTTTTCACCGCTACGAACACGGCAAGGATCTTTCAGAGGTATCATTAGAAGCCTTCACTGACCTTGAGGGCATTGTAATCAGGGTGCCGCACGACAAATCAAAAGCCATAACCCGGGAGCACCTGCAAAACTATGAGGTGAGAAACCGGGCCGTACTCATTCACACCGGCTGGGACAAGCACTGGAATACCGAAAGCTACTACGAAAACAATCCTTACCTCACCCAGGAAGCCGCTGAATACCTGGTAAGCTGTAATGTAAAACTCGTTGGTATCGACTCTCTCAATATTGATGATACCCGCGGCAAAAGCCGGCCTGTTCATACCGCTCTGTTGGGTGCAGAAATCCTGATCGTGGAGCACCTTTGCAACCTGGAGTTGTTGCCGGATGATGGCTTTACCTTTAGCGCCATTCCTCCAAAGTTTAAAGGAGTGGGCACCTTCCCGGTGAGGGCAATGGCGAAGGTCAAACGATAAGGAGGGAAGTGATCGGATGACTTTGGAGTCATCTGATCACTGCTGGTTTTGATATTATTCCTTATCGGAATATGGAATATGGTCAAAAGTTTTAATGTCAATTCGCGATTCGCGAATCGCGAATTGATCATTCGGTGAGATAAAATACTTTCCTCAGAACTAAACAGGCCTTTTCCTCGTAAAATGTCTCTTACATGAAAGTCTTTCTTACCCTGATCAGCCTTGCTTTATCACTATCCCTTGCTGCCCAGCAAAGGGACTCGCTGGAATCGGTATTATCAGGCCAATATGGAAAGGAAAAACTGATCACTTTGCACCTGCTAATAGAGCAGCTCCACAACGCAAATGATAAAAAGGAGCTTAAATATGCGAGGGAGGCCAATGACCTGGCCGAGAACATTATTCATAGCAACAACAGGCTCATTACCAAAGACGAACTTCACCTGAAGCCGGTCTCCCACTACTACCTGGGCCGGGCTTATTTTAAACGGGAGCAATACGCCAAAGCCAGGGAATACTTAGACAAAGTGCTGCAGGATATTGACCTGATAGACAATGAAAAAGCGGGGCAAACGCTGATTTATCTGGAAGAACTCGAGGACAAAACAGGCGAACGCTCAGCGGTAGGTGCCTTTCTGAAAAAGAGCCTGGACAATATGGACATTGGCGGCAAGGTGACATCCGCCACGGAAAACATGGGCCTTTCCACTACACTCAAGCTGGCCCGTTACCATGAAAAAAACAACAATTTCATCAAAGCCATTGAGCAATATGAGAAGGCCATCAACCTGTACAAAGACCAGGGTGACAGTGAAGAGGTTTACTTTTATATGAACCATGTGGCCTCTCTCTATGAAAAAAGCGGCCAGTATCAAACGGCTATCAACTATTACGAAAAGATCAATGACCAGGCAGGCATCAAAGAGGATACGCTGCAGGTGATGATGAACAAGAAACGCATCGCCCAACTGGAGACCATCGAAAAGGAGGTATCCAAGCTCTCTCCTTCTGCCCTGGATAAAAAAACGAATATTACCCACTTCGCTTCTCCCGAACTTCCGCAGGACAAATTCAAACGTCTGGCTGATCAGATGGAGGCTCAGAAGGATTTTAAAAAGTCGTTGGAGTACTACAAGGAATATGTGGCTTTGCAACGGGCTTATGAAAAACAGCAACAGGAAAAGGAGCTGGCCCTGCTGGAGCAGATCAACTATAATGAGAACAAGGAACGGGAAATAAAGCTGCTGCAACAGGAAAAAGAGATCCAGCGCATGAGGCTCTCTGAAAACGAGGCTGCCATGGAGCAGGAGGCCGAGTTTCGCAATATGCTGATCATCGGTGCATCACTACTGGCTGCATTGGCCATTGCGCTCTGGCTGATGTACAATATGAAACGCCGCAACCACAGCCGCCTTCAAAGTGCTTACCATGACCTGGAAACCACCCAAAACCAGCTTTCCGAAGCCGAAAAGAAAATCCGCAACCTCCTGGGACAGCAGGTATCCGGTGCAGTGGCCAATGCGCTGATCACCACGGCAGAAAACGACAGGATCGACAAGCGATTTGTCTGCGTTATGTTCCTGGATATCAGAAATTTTACTCCTTTTGTGGAGAACAAAACGCCCGAAGAGATCATCCAATTTCAAAATGATGTTTTCGGATTCATGATCGATATTATAGAGCAGAACAATGGCGTGATCAACCAGTTGCTCGGGGATGGCTTCATGGCCACATTCGGCGCTCCCGTTTCCACCGAACATGACTGCGACAATGCCTTTGAGGCGGCCAAAAGCATTATCAAGGAGCTGGAAAGCCGGGCTGCTCAGAACATCCTTCCTCCCATCAGGGTAGGCATAGGTTTACATGCCGGGGATGTGGTAGTGGGCAATGTGGGCAACGCTCGCCGTAAGCAATATTCCATCACCGGCAATCCGGTTATCACCGCCGCAAGAATAGAACAGCTCACCAAAGAGTTCGGCGTGCAGCTTCTGGTTTCCCGCGAAGTGTATGAAAACCTCACCTCCAAACCCGATGTACTTCCTGATTTCAAGGCTGTCCATATCAAAGGCCGGTTTGAGCCCGTGGAGACGTGGAGTGTTATTTGAGTTGCGGGTGATGGTGATCGGTAAGTGGTAATCGGTAATCTGTAGATTTGTAGTGTGGTTAGGTTGGAAGGCGGAAGTCCGAAGTCAGGAGTCAGAAGTCAGGAGTCGGAAGACGGGAGTGTTTGGTAGGTGGTGAATAGTGAACAGTAAATAGTAAACGGTAAAAGGGGATTTGTAAAGAACTAGAATTTTCAATGTTTCTACAACGCTGCTATCCCCTTACTTCCCAGTAGAGTCTCTCGAAGAGGACTCTACGGCATTCGGAGGTACAATCTTTAATTATAGCAGGAGACCTTTGCCGGGAGAGACTATGCT
>NZ_SMLW01000670.1:4687-8816 GCF_009711405.1 Fulvivirga kasyanovii
CAAAAAACTGTAAACATTAAGCATTTCCAACAAGCAGATCAAAACTTAAAAGCCAGGCAAAACTCTATAGCAGACCCGGGAGCTGCTAAAAGTAAAAATTATGATAGCAACAAAGAAGATAATTCCAGCACCTGATCAGTCCATAGCTAACCCTGAAATATATTTTGGGGGAGATGAAGCAAAAGTTGCTGAGTGGCCAAAAAACCCAGATGGCGATTACTTGACACTGCTTTTTAGCATTGATTGTCGGGCTATTCAAAGTAAAATTAAGAGGAGTGATATTCCTGATTCTGGTTTCATTCACGTATTTTCTACGTACAGTAGGCAAGAATATTTTTTGGATTATATCACCTACTCAGGCAATGCGGATGAGTTAAAATTAATTAGCGGTGGTTATACATTTGTAATTCACAGTGACGCTGAGCAATCCATAAAAAGTCCGATAGAGAGCATGCCGCGGCTGAATATGACGCTTATAGATTATGAAATAGGAGAGAGTGAGTTTTCCATGGCGTCACTTGTCTCTGAGATACCCCCCAATGGAGTGCTGGCAGCTGAGGCGCTGAGCGAAGAATACAATTTCTTCTGTCAAATATATTCTTCTGATTTCCCTCATCCATTTCAAGATGCTTTATACTTAACAGATGCCCTAGGTTTTCTTTTTATAAGAAAAGCCCGGCATGAAGGTGAACGGTTAGGTTTGTTTTTTGTTCAAACTGCATGATAGTAATTGCCTCATTCGGAGGCACAATCTTTAATTATGACAGGAGACCTTTGCCGGGAGAGACTATGCTCAGAAGGGTAGCCAGTGGTACCGAACAGTTAAGCTTTACCAAACTTTCAAAGTTTAGTAAAGCCCCAATTTAGCTTGGTAAGCTGTATAATTAAATCAACCAAAAGTGCGTATTTGCCGCATCCTACTGTCTTAACTAATAGCATTGGAGGCGACTACTGGGGCATTAGTCACCCCGAAAGGTCCTTTCATGAGGAGAAGAACACCCTCCGGCCTACGGCCACCTCCCTCAAGGGAGGACTTTAGTGCCGTTGAAGGACTTGAAGTGTGCAACTAAATTAAAGGACAGTATTGAAATCGATGTACCGCTCCAACCGTCCCCTTAAGGGCTACAGGGGTGTTTTTCACTTTCAAAAGTCCCGTCAAAATTCATTCTGACAGCCTTTCATATTTAGGTCAACTCATCTGATGACTAAAGCAGAGTTGGCTGTATTCGGCAATCAGTAAAGGGATAATCAGTAGATTGTAGCGTGGTTAGGTTGGAAGACGGAAGATTGAAGTCAGGAGTCGGGAGTCGGAAGATGGGAGTGATTGGTAGGTGGTGAATAGTGAACAGTAAACGGTAAAAGGGGTGTAAAAGAACTAGAATTTTCAATGTTTCTACAACGCTACTATCCCCTTGAGGGGATTATAGGGGTGTTTAAAGCGATAAACTGAGAACAGGAAACCGTAAATTATATGAGGATAAATGATGCTGCCCCAACTGAGACAGCATCAAAATAATCATCCGTATAGTAATTTCTTCTACTCGCTCCTCAGTGATTTCACCGGGTTGACCATGGCGGCTACTATAGATTGGTAGCTCACCGTGAGCAGGCCTATGCCTAGGGCAATGACTCCTGAAAGCAGGAAAATGGCTATATTCTCAAAGGCAAACAGGTCGATCCTGTACTGAAAATCACCCAGCCAGCTTTTGATGGCGAAGAAAGCTACCGGCCAGGCTACTATCATGGCAACAATGATCAGGAGCACAAATTCTTTTGAAAGCAACTGCACGATCTGAGAAATACTTGACCCCATTACTTTTCGTACTCCGATTTCTTTTGTGCGCTGCTCTGCCATGTATGCAGAAAGGCCAAAGAGCCCCAGGCAGGCAATAAAAATAGCCAGCCAGGTAAAGCCTGTAATCAACTCGGAGAAGTTTTCATCATTTTTGAAGAGGTTATCAAATTCTTCATCAAAGAACTGATATTCGAAAGGGTACTGGGCATAAGTGGCACTCCATTCTTTCTCTATGGTATTCATGGCTTCCCTCACATCACCCTTGATCCTGACGGAGAGGTTGCTATTGGCATTGGGATTATAAAACATGATCAGCGGCTCTATGCTATGTTTCATAGAGGCAAAATGAAAGTTTCTGACTACCCCTATGATGGTTCTTTCAGAATTATTCCCAAACCTCAGCTTCTTGCCTATAGGGTCTTCCCAGCCAATCTGCTCTATCAAGGCTTCATTGACAATGATGGCTTCCTGCTGGTCAGTGCCTGACTCCGGGGAATAGTTGCGTCCTTCTACTACCGACATTCCCATTACATCAAGGTAGTGTTCATCAAAAGAAAGGGCGCTTACGATCCAGTTTTGCTCATCGTCAGCAGCACCTTCGGGGGTAATGCCTGTACGCCCAAAAGTTCTGCCGGGCATATTGGATGACGTGCTTACCGCCTCCACATTATCGAACTGCATTAACCGCTCCCTGAAGGCAGGCATGCTTTGAGCCATCCCGGGGTCGTTCATTTGAAAATTGACAACCTGCTCTTTGTCAAATCCCAGGCTCTTGTTTTTGATAAATTGTAATTGCTGGTAGATCAATAAGGTACCAATGATCATGGTAATGGAAGCTGCAAACTGTGCTACAACCAGTACTTTTCTTAAAAGAATACCACTCTTACTGGTTTGAAATCGCCCTCTTAAGATTTTAACAGGCTCAAATTTCGAAAGTACAAAAGCGGGATAAAGTCCGGCCAAGATGCCAATGGCTAAAGTGGCACCTGCTATGGTCAGATAAACATCTTGCCTGCCGAAAATAAAGTCTGTGAGGCTTGTGTTAATATTCAGGTCAATATACGGGACCAACAACAGCACAAACAAAACGGCCAATATGGCGGCCATTGAGCAGATGAGCAAAGACTCGCCCAGGTGCTGCCAGATAAGATTGTACCTGAAAGCTCCGAGTACCTTTCGCACCCCAACTTCTTTTGCCCTGGAAGATGACTGAGCTGTAGCCAGGTTCATAAAGTTAAATGCCGCTATCAGCAGTACGAAAAAGGCCACTGCGGATAATGAATAAACATAGGTGATATCTCCCTTGGCCTCGTTGTAGCCGTCAAACAAAATGCCGGAGGACTTAAGGTGAACATCTTCCAGCGGCTGGAGTTGGGGAATCCAAAACTCCGGTGCATCATTTTTCAGCGCCAAGTCTTTGAGTTTGGCTTCAACCGTTTCTTCGGAAGAAGCGTCATTGAGCACGGCATAACCAACCATACCTAGCCCTTGCCATGAATCGAGATACTGCGCCAGACTGCTGTCGGCCAGTGAAGGATAGAGTGAGAGCAGCAAATCCAGCTTCAAATGACTGTTTTGCTTGTTGTCTTCCATAAGGCCTACCACCTCCCAGTCCTGGTCATTGATCTGAAGTACTTTGCCCAAAGCCGCCTCGTCACCAAATATCTTTTTCGACATAGCCTGCGTAAGAATGGCTTTTCTTGGTTCTTTAAATGCTTCTGCGGCAGCAGGATCTAAAAGCTTATAATCAAATATTTCAAAGAATGATGATTCTACCGATTTGGCATCTTCCGTATAGACGAAATCCTCTCCCACTTCTACACGAAGCCTACCCTGGGTAAGGATGCGGGTGGTGTTTTCAATCTCTGGTATCTCCTTTTTGGCCGCGGCAGGCATTACCGGTTCGGTAATCCCGACGCTGTTGCTGGTAACGCCGAGGGCTTCGTCATTGGTATAAAACCGGAAGATCCTGTCTGATTTGGAGTGGAAATCATCGTAGCTCAGCTCATTTTTAACATAGATAAAGATGAGCAGGCAACAAGCCATACCGATGGCGAGTCCGATAACATTAATAAATGTAAAAACTTTGCTCTTGCGCAGAGAGCGCAAAGCTGTGAGAAAATAATTTTTAAGCATGTGTGTTGTTTTTTGAGTTTTGACTGTAACTAGTTTACATCAAAATCCTTATTTAACCAATGCTGATTATGCAGGCGGTTAAGAATATATAAGGCTGGCGCCAGAACAAAATGGATGCGGCCTGTTAAGTGTGGTTATGGCTGAAGCGTAGAAACACCCTCCGGCCTGCGGCCACCTCCCTCAAGGGAGGAATAGGGC
>NZ_SMLW01000670.1:8826-21526 GCF_009711405.1 Fulvivirga kasyanovii
CGGTTTACAAAAAATCATTTTGTTTAAACTAGACTCAAAATTGCTCGTCATTGTGATGAGCGAGGGACAGCTTGCCCCGAAAGCTTTCGGGGAGCGAAGAAGCAATCCCCTGATTATGGAGAAGAAACGGAATCCCAAATATCACCTTGCAAACAATTTTTTCCCTGCAGAGCCTCTCGTAGAACTCTGCGTCATCTCTGGCAAAGCACTAAGCCTTAGATAACAGGTCCTTCAATTGATATTTGTTGTATTCGTCTTTGTTTGAAGCCTTAGCTTTTAGCAAGTCGTTCTTGAGTTGAACCTCTAGTAATATTTTAGCACTTATACCAAACATGCTTTCCAGCTTCAAGGCATGGTCTATATTAAATTTCCGTTCCCCGCTGAAATACTTGTTTATATTTCTTGGAGAGATGTCAATATATTCAGCAAAATGCTTCTTCTTAATTTCCATTTGGGACAGGATGGCATCAATAAATTCTCCCAAGAGGACAACATTCCCGCTCCCTTTGTCATCCGCATAATTTCTCAATTTGAATCTGAATCCAGTCAGAATATCATTTACTTTATCATCAGACGACCGCTCCTCATATAATTTACGTCTATGTTCGCGTATCTTATCATGTTCATTTTTGGTTAATTCCCTGGACTCCTGCCCTCCTATAATTTCATCAAACTCATTGTTTATCTTATCCTTTTTCATGTTTGTAGTCTTTAAAGTAACCTCACCATCAATTCCTGTCCAGATATTCTTTAATCAAACGCTTACTTTGATCTTGATATATCTCCATATATCCAAAAGGATTTTTATTTGCTCCATATTTCTGTCTATACAATTCTTCAAGCTCCTCAACGGACTTCTTGCTTTTCCCTGCCGCCAGAAAAGTTAGTATACCCTTATCTTCTGCCACTCCCTGTTCAAAACTGAGTCCACATGCATAGGCAATTAAGCACCCTGCAACATGTTTGTATTTTCCCTGTTTGCCCTTGTTATGTGGTGCTACTTCCAAAAAATTCATAAAGGGCCCAAAGGTTTCATGTATTGAGAAGATCATGCACCCTTCAATCGTTTCGGGAGTATCTTCATGAACTAAAATATAAGCTCTTGCATTTGTTGCTTTACTGTGAAGGTTAAATATCCATCCATCCTGAATTGAAGGCAGCTTTCTCTTATTTCCTTCTTTAATAATCGCTCTTTTCAGCTCACCTGAACTGACCTCTAAGATCTTTACCTTCATTTTTGCTTCTCATGCTTATTAAAATTATGCCAATGTAAAGATACAAAAATACCGTCATATTTGTATGGTAAAATAAAAATGTCGTCATATTTGTATTGATTTTCAGGAGGCTCTTTCTTAGTCTTGCATAGCTTTGAATGGTGTAAATGGGTTCCCAAAATGTGCCCTTGAGAGGACTACATGAAGTACCTGCTACATTACGGAGAACACCCTCCGACCTACGGCCACCTCCCTCAAGGGAGGAATAGGGCGGTACAAGGAATATGGAATGTCAGCTTATTTAGAATTGCTTTCCAACAGTGACTTCTTCCCTGCAAAGCCTCTCGTAGACGATCAGAATGGAGAACTCGTTCATCTCTCGGAACAGGGGGATCGCTTCCTCCTACCGTCGTCGCGATGACGATAAACTAAAGTAATGATAGCATCCGGGATGCATTGGTTTTACCTCCTACTACTCAGACAAAAAAAAGACTTCCGAATTTTTGATCTCCGGAAGTCTTTAGCGTGATTCTATTCTTTAGAATTAAGGTGTATCACTACCTGCCTTAATCACTTTTACTTCTCTGCCGGCTATTACGGCACTGATAGTATTGTCGTACATAGCCTCACAACTGATGGCAGGCATATAGTAGTCTCCCTGATAGCTTGAGTTCAGTAATATTCTGAAGGTTTTCCTTTCGTTTGGCCTCAGGTCAAAATAAGTGTAAACCCTGTCATCACGAATGTCCTGATAATCTGGTTTGTCCTTAGCAGTATAGTCTTCGGTATCATTCAGCCGGGCATTGTGTATTTCCCAGCCTGACGGGAAGATCTGCGTAAGAGCCATATTTTCATAGGTACCTCTGATGCCCGGGTTCGTAATGGTAACTTCTGCCACAAAGTCCATTCCCTGCTCCAGGGTTTCAGGATTAATGTATTCACCATCGGTATTGGTATATGAAACCGTCATTTTCAGGTTGCTTTCTGATGATTGCTCCTGACCTCTTGTAGGTGTACCTTCAAGGATCAGTCTTGCGTAAAGAATGCCTGATGTCGGATTATTCACCTCAATACTGTTACCGCTAACCTTCTTTACGTTAAGGTCTGCCTGAGCCACCGGCAACTGGGTTGCAGCCTTTACAGCACCTGATCCGTTGAGTTTATAGCTAAAGGTAATTTCCTTGGTACGGTTTTCTCCTCCGGCAAACTGCCCTATAGCAATAAGACTATAGGCAGTAGTCTGAGTACTCATCCAACGACTGTTATCTCCAAGTGCTGCAGATAATCTTTGAAGCACCGGTACCGCTTTTTTCCTTTGATCAAGCATACTCAATGTCTCCAGGATCATAGCTTCGTCCCGCGTGGATGATCCGTAGGTATAGCTCAGTTCACGATAATCCTTCACTACGGTCTCCAGGTTTTCTACCAACTTCTCAGCGGCTTCCTTCTGCCCTGCCTTCACATAGGCTGCTGCCAACCTCCACGCTGCTGCTGACGACAGGTTTCCTTTTTCACGCAAACGGTTCATGGCTCCGGTTTCTGCATCTCCGGCAAGCGCCAGGGTGTAAAGGCGATAAGCCTGCATTAACTCGGAGCTATAGTAATCATTCGTTTCTCTCCATTCCGCTGCTTTTCTCTTCTGGTAGCGCTTCCATTGTCTGAGCATATTTCCTGGCACATTATAGCCTCTCTTCTCGGCCTCCACCAGAAAATGGCCCGCATAGGTCGACCCCCAACTGTTTGAATCATCACCTCCCGGCCAGTAGGAGAACCCTCCGTCACTCTTCTGGAATGTTTTCAAACGCTCTATGCCTGCTTTTACATTCTTCTCAATCCTCGCCTTTTCAACATCGCTTAACTGCGTAATTTCTGCAAGATATAGCTGAGGAAAAACGGAAGAAGTAGTTTGCTCAATACAACCGTGAGGATACTGAATAAGGTACTTCAATCTCTTCTCAAGGTTAATAGGCGGAATATTGGATATCTCCAGCGTGGCGGTATTTGTGCCTGCCATGCCTACAAGATCAAAATTCGTATTCCACGATTGCCCTGCCTCGAGCAATGCATCCATTACCGTTACCACCGGTGGGTTAGGGTTCCTCACATCAAGTTCAATGTGGTGGTTAGCTTTTTTACTTCCGGAAGTAGCTACAATATCAACATTACCTATACCCAGTTGAGGCTTCACTTTCAGGTCAAAATAGATTACCTTATCCCCAACTTCACTAAAGGTTACCGATTTGGTAGCAGGCCCTACAATTTCGATCAGGTCATTGGTTTCGATCTTCACTTTTACGTTTTCAACTCCTTTTTCCTGAGCAAATACAGTTACTGGCAGCTTCACGGTTTCCTCTGGCCCTAATACCCTTGGCAGTGTACCCAAAACCATCAGCGACTGACGTACCGGTGTTGCTTTTTCGGCATTGCCATATGCGCCTTCATATCCTGCCACTACCATCGTTCTTACCGAGCCTATGTATTGAGGCATTGTGAACTTGTGGGTATTGGTTTTTCCTTTTTCCAGTGTAAATGGCCCCAGGTATTTAACTACCGGCTCAAAGCGGTTGGCTTTGGAGTTGGGTTTTTCCTCTCCTTCATCATCACCACCTATGGCGAGCAGCCTTTCCAGCTTGCCCCCGAAAGCTCCAAGTACGTACTCATAAAGATCCCAGGTTTTTACTCCAAGCGCCTCGCGAGCATAGAAAGTATGCCATGGGTTCGGTGTTTTGAATTTGGTAAGGTCAAGCAAGCCCTCATCCACTACAGCTACGGTGTAGGTCATTTTCTTCTGGGCTTCTTCTGACACTTTAATAGTTACCTCCTCACCGGGAACAAGTACATCTGGCATCTGAATCACCGGCTTAAGTATAGTTTTAGGATCTTCCACAGCAATCGGGATCACACCATACATACGGATGGGCAGGTCATTTACAGTCTGCTCATGCTTTTGAAGCAAGGTTACAAATACGTAAATATTAGGTGCCATTTCGCTTGAAGCTTCAAAGGTGAAGGTAGTTTCTCCTTTTTGAGTCTGCACCCAATGTGTTTCAAGAACCCTGCTACCGGTTTCGATACTTACCAGTGCCCTGCCCTGATTACTGCTTGGTATGGTAACGGTCACTTTTTCACCCACCTGATACTTTTCCTTGTCGGAAGTGAAATTTAACATGGTGGCTCCGCCAGGCACGCTTCCACTATCTCCTCCCCAGGAGGTATAGTGTATTTCACCGGTACAGTGGCCACTTACAGGGTCACATACCCTTACGTAGTAACGACCCCAGTCGTCCAGCTCAAATTTGAAAGTACCCTTTCCGTTCGTAGTATTGGCTTTCCCTTTTACTTTAGGGTCCATACTGTTGCGGCTGATATAGTTGGCTACGGATTCACCATCCTGATTCCACCACCAGCGCCAGCCAAGCCTGTATACCTCTACTTCAAGATTGTTTCTTGATATAGGTTGCCCTTCGGCATTTACTGTTGCAATGTCAATCTGATTAGGCTTGTTATAGTACAGCCTGCTCCATGATTTTGATTCAGGTAGTTTCATACCCACAAATGAATTGTAGGGATAGTAAGGCATGCTGAAATTGTCAATACTGAAATTGCCACCTTCTTCAAACACTTTCCCTTTAAAGAAGGCTTTCAACATACCCGGTGCCGCGGTTTCAGTGGACAGGCTCGCATTTACCGTGGCCTTACCTTCCTCATTCACATAGCCTTCAAAAACTCTTTGGCTTTCGCTCTGGAAATCCCTCGCCGGATCATCAAAATTATAGGCCATGAACTTATCAAATTTGGTTTTTGATGGAACTAACAGCACTTCAAACTCTGTTTTCAAGTTTCTGGCAGGCGCTCCGTGCAGCCATTTCACTTCAAGATCACCTTTGACGTAACTGTCCTCAGAGGTAATTTTGTCTTTTCCGAAATCGAGGTTGATCTTTAACCTGTTCGGTTTTACGGTTTCAATTTTTATTCTCTCGGAAAATTCAGCTCCACCTACTTTTACTTTGGCAGACCAGTTTCCTGTAGGTGCTTCCGGGCTGGTTGGTACGCTGAAGTTATAGAAACCATTCTCCCCGGTAGAGCGAACTATCTTCCTATCTAATTGGTAAGAAGGGTTGTACAGCTCAAATATTACGGGGTGAGTTTCAGGTAGTTTTTTAAGCTTATCTTCCAACACAAAAGTCAGGTGCAGTGTATCACCCGGACGCCATACTCCGCGCTCCCCATAAATATAGCCTTTCAAGCCTTCCTCTATCCTTGAACCGGAAACATCGAAGTTACTCAGTGATAAGGAAGCTCCATCATTTACTTTCAGGTATCCTTTTTCATTATTTCTGCTTGCTACAACCACAAAAGGATTTTTACTAAGCGCCATAACAGCAAAGCCATCCGCATCAGTGATAGCAGAGGCCAATACCTGCTGCTGAAAATCGTAAACATCCACCCTTACACCAGTAATAGGCTCAGTAGTTTTCAGGTCGGTTACGGCCACCATCAGTTCTCCGCTGTTGCCTCTTTTGGCAATCACACCCAGGTCAGAGGCCAGCAAATTTCTTTTTACACTTTTGTCGTCGCCGTAGCTGCTGTAGTAAGAGACGTGGCATGGGTTATCGCGCTCGTCCCAGCGGTAGTCCGGATCATAGTGGTAGGATTCGTACGAATCATAGGCACTAAATTCATCGTCATCATCTTCCCAGTCCTGCTCTTCCAGTGGTACCATATTCTCCTCTGCCTCAGTTTCTCCGCAGTAATATGAAGATTGATGCTTACGGAAACCTATGCGCACCTGATAGATCGCACCAGGTTCAGTTTTTATCAATTCGGATATATCTAATGTGAAACGGTTCCACTTGCCAAGGTCAATAATACCGGAAGTGTTTAAAGGAACTGTTTTACGAAGCACCGGCTTACCCACTCTTCTGAGTTGCTGGTTGCCATCAAGGTCATTGGTCTGTAAAAACTGGATAACGTTGCTCTCATAGATCTTGATAATCTCAACATCCACGGCTTTCAGACTTACTGCTTCGAATGGGAAGATCAGTCCGTTTGAACTTGGTAAAATATTGCCTTGTCCTACGAGTCTCACTGCCGGGCTGATCTGGGCAAAGGTTACACTTCTGGAGTCTCCTTCGTTCATTTTATAATCAAGAATATTCCTGATCCCAGGAGAGACTGTAACGGTCTTATCTCCGGTTTGTCTTACCGGTGGGTATACAAAAACCTGATTGCCTTTGATATCAAAATCCAGGGAGTACAAACCTTGAATGGTAATAAGGCCTTCAAGGTTCTGCTTTGGCTTTATGGGGTCAGAAAATTGGAGTACAAGGTACTGATTGGGACTCTGAACCACTTTCACGTCCACCAGCGTAAAGTCTCCCAGAGCCGGAATTACTACTTCTTCATCCAGTTTCTTATCTATATCCAGAGGTGAGCCATCCAGGCTGATCTTTACGGTACTCTTCTGGTCTTTACGTTTAACATCTCCAATGATAAAACGGTGCTCATTCTGTGTGTGTGTCCAGGCCATGGGCAGTGTCGATCCATCCTGCACAGCCTGGGCTGCTTTTTCAACGTCCTTATCATCCGCTACGTCGGCAGTATAAACCACACCTATGATCCGTTGTTCTTTTAAAGCAGTTTTGTCAACTGTTTCGATGTTTTCAATTTCTATATCAAAATTTTGCTCAACTATCTGGAACTGATACTCAAACTCCCCCAGGTCTTCCGACACCTTCGTAACTTTCCCCAGGTGAAATCTGGCCTGATAAACCTGGCCCGACTTCATCCTCTCTGATGGCTGGAATTCCACAGTTCTTGCATCGATCCATACTGCTTTGCCATCAATGCCCGGATCAAAACTAAATACCTTTTTATCTACCTCCTGCCCTATCTGTGTTGAGTCGGCAACATCCATTGCCAGGCGGATGCGGACATAGGATCTGGATGAAACCACTCCTGCCGTGTAGGAAGATATATATGCTGAGAAGGCCGGATTTATTTTTGTCTCTTCTATATCTCCTGCTTTCCCGGTACGATTAAAATAAAAAACTGCGAGCAACACGACGACAATGCCGACGGCCGCTCCAATGAAATACTTGTTTTTGTTAATTCTTTTGACTTCAGTCATAGTAGTTATGTGCTTGTATATTTTGAGGCCAACAATATCGGAAAATAATTTTATAATAGAGCTAATTTTACCCTTGCTTGTATGAAATTTTTGTAATCAATAATTTTGTCCGGATCAAAACCAATACCATGAAAAAAATATTATACTCAGTTTGCGTTTGCGCCATAGGCATCGTTGCCGTGTCATGCGGGGAAGGGAAAAAGAATGAATCTCAGGAAATAACTATTGAAGACAAAGAGCTACCGGCCGAAGAAAGGGCTGAAAAGGCCTTATATGACGAGGTAATGGCTGTACATGATGAGGTAATGCCTCAAATGGACAACATGATGAAGCTTAAGGGAGAGCTTCAGGTAAAGCTTGATATGGCCAGGGAAAAGGAAGAGAACGATGAAGAGGCCTTAAAAAATCTGGAACAGGGCATAAAGCAACTGGAAGAGGCTGATGAAGCCATGATGCAGTGGATGCGTGATTTTGAGCCTCAAGACAATGTTGAGGACCATGATCAGGTCATGAACTACTATACGCAGCAAAAATCTGAAATAGAGAAGGTAAGAACCATGATGCTAAGCTCTATGGAAAATGCCAGGAAACTGCTGGGCAACGCTCAATAACTTCTCAAGCCAGGCTGCAAGCCTGCCCATGACTTGCAGCCTGTTACTTAAATAAAATTGCCTTCAAAGTACCCGTCTTCCAATACGATTTGCCCTTCCCCCATCCGCCTCTGCCATTGCATTTCTCGGTTATATTGCCTAAATTATACTTATACTAAATAGAATCGGTATGGTCAATAAATTCAACCATTGGCTGGATTCTATCCACCCTCCGATATGGGTAGATTTCCTAAGGATCGCGGTAGGATTGTTTATCGTTTACAAGGGAGCGATTTTTACCATCAATTTTGAGAGTTTTACGGAAAACATAGCCTCAGTTGGCTGGATTTTTATCGCAGCACACCTCGGACAGGTTATTATTTTCGTGCATCTGGTATGTGGGATTATTCTTATTCTCGGAGCTTATACCCGGCTTATGAGCTTTCTCAATATCCCCATACTTGCCGGAGCGGTCATTTTTAACTATAAAATGATGCTTACCGCTAATAATTATATGGAGTTGCCTATGGCAATTATCATATTGGCGTTGCTTATCCTGATATTTATTACCGGGTCAGGCAAATTTTCACTAGACGAAAGACAAAGAAGGGCTGATCAATTGAGGGCCCATTAGGGATCAAGTCGAATTTCTGGGGAAATCGCCTCAGTGTTTTACAGGCGGCTATGAACAGCAATCAGTAAAAGTGGTTGACAAACCAGGATGAAATAGCATTTTATTTCTTATCCGTTTGCTCTACATATTTTCAGCCTGATCCTCTGGTCAGCAATGACGGATTCCACACAAAAGAGGCTGCATTTAACTTCACCCGTTAGTTTGTATATTCAAAATCAGGTTTTTTAGGAGGGGGAAGTTGTTTATGCAGCCTCATTTTTTACCCCTGGCAAATATCCCACCCTTTCAGGGCTTGTTCCCTGATACCCATAACATACAAAAGGCTGCACCTTTTGCTGACAGATAGCGCTCTTTCAGAGCTATAGTTGCATTTCCTTATGATCCAAGGGAGATAACCAAACTTTACCAATGCCTTATTTCAGCTATGCTCTATGTTTTCCACTTCCCAGCGGATGTTTCCCAAAGAGGACTCCACGGCATTTAGATTGCATACACCTGATATTATGTATCTGGCTTTGCGGAGTTCGTTTCGAAAGTTTCGCTGAACAATGAAAGAAATATTCAAAACCAAAAGAACACTTGCTGAACCGATCCCACTAAAAGACTAATGCGCAGGCACTAAACTTCTCCCTTGAGGGAGACATGCAGATTGTAAAAATCGGCATAGAGGGTGTCCTCCGCGCTTTCAAATAGCACCGGACGTTTCTTTCAGGATGGTAAAACACCCCTTTAGCCCTCCCAACCGCACCGGCTTTGGTTGGCATGCCCTCTCCAACGCGATCCAGTGCGAAAAGGGATTTTTCAACTAACAAACTGCTAGTTTTCAATGTTCAATCAAATAGAATCAAGTTATTTCCTCATATAAACATTACCGTATTTGGATTCCAGATAGCACTTTGTACCTCCACCGTTTAGCTTTTTAGATACTACAGTCCATTTATCATAGTCGAGTATATCGCTACCGGTACGGTCAAAATCCACTTCCAGATCGGTAAATATTTCGCCATACTTGGTTCTGGCCTGAATGTCGCGCCTGGAGGACTGGGGAATTTTAATATCTACTCCTCCGTATTTCGCATTGACTTCCAGCGGGGCTTCATAATCAAGTATTTCTACTATACCGTACTTGGCGTTGACCTGCAGAGCCATGCTGGCAGGCATAAACACCTCCAGTTTTATTTCTTTATGAACACCCTGGGAAACATATTCATGGTCATTGCCATGCTCCCTGAAAAACTGTTTCAATTCCGGATCATTCCAGTTGTCGGTATTGAAAACGTAGGTCTCCCCGTTTTTTCTGACAGTGATCTTCTTCGGAAGGCCATCAAGATTTTCTATTTCAGAGTTGATAACGAGCTTATCGCCTTCTAAAACCGAGGTTAGCTTAAAAGCATTGTCATTTTCACCGTTATTGATGATAACAGTCCCTTTGATCACCAATTGATTTTTATCCCACGACCTGACCTGAACCAGCTCGGGATACTTAAAATTTAATGAAATTGAACGGACTGCTGATGCATCAAAGGTTTGGTTGACCTGGGTCTGGCTATATAATATTCCAGGCAGCACAAGCAGCGCTGATATGATAAGATTTTTCATTGTTGTTGAGTTTAGACCTTTGTTTGAATTGTTTGAAGGTTCAGGTTTCCTGCCCTTCCGTAGGCTGAGAAGAGCAGGAAACCTGAGCATCTTTGGTGTTTGTTGTTATCGGAAATGAGAAGTTAAACCTGACCAGGGTTTATTTGCCTCTCAGGTAAACATTGCCATGGGTTGCGGACAGGGACAGGTTGACACCGCCACTCCCCAGCTTGCCATTGATTTTTTTGGAACCATAGACCTTCATACCATCGGTATTTTCTACTTTAATATCCAGGTCAGAGTACACCTCTCCCCAGTTGGTAGATACATTCAGGTTGGCATTGGTGGAAGCGGGTATAGTTACATCCACATCCCCGTGCACAGTGGCAATACTGCTGGGCAAATCCTGAAATACGCTGGTAAAGATCACATCTACATTTCCGTGGACGGAGTTTACTGTCATCGGGCCAGTTACATCGATCATTTTGATATCTCCGCCAAGCGTCTGCACTTCTATCTCACCGGTGATATTCTGCGCATGAAAATCATCTCCATGAATACTGGAGTTAACATACTTTACTTTCACACCTTTGGGAACTTTCACCACATATTTGGCATCGTCATTTCGCGCCACCTGATGCACTACTTTTCGGTCTTTGCCTTCATCTTTCACGGCCAGGCCGATACCAGTGTTATCAGACAAACCCATACCATTGACCGGCCTGAGCCCTTTGGCTCGTTCCGGGATCTTGTATGAACCTGCCGTTTCAATGACCACTTCGTTGCCCGAATAGCCCTCAACAGCCACATTGGTTAGCTCTTTCAGCTCCAGCACGCCGGAGGTCATGGCTATTTTATGCTGGGCCAGAGCCGGCAATGCCAATAAGGTAAATACTAATATCCCTAATACGCTTTTTACTTGAGTTTTCATTTGTTCTATGTTTTGTTATCCTATTTATTTTGAGTCCTGATCACTCAGCACTTAGTGCACATTCGTACTTCGTGGTCATGATAATTTAAAAACTGCCATGTGGGCCTCGTCTTTTACCGTCTCCATGGTCTTTTTATCTTCTATAATGTTCTTTAACTCGTCCAGCGCCCTTTTTTCCTTAAGCTGAACCATCAGGTTGATCAATGTGATCTGAATCAGCGGATCGGTTTGCGACTCCATAGACCTGATCAGCGCATCCATCACCTTAGGTTCTTCTGCAAATTTTGACAGCGCTTCAACAGCCGCCAGTCTCACATTGGTATTTTCATCATTGTTCATTGTCCTGATCAGTGCGTTCACTATTTCATCATCTGCACTGCTCATTGCATATGAGGCATTGACTCCCTGCAACCTTCTGCTGGCCGAAGAATTATCGGTAAGGGATTGCATCACCAGGCGTTTTGTAGCTTCCATCTCTTTTTTGATCTCGGCAATTTCCTGATCGTTCTGATCATTTTTCATCAGCCACATACCTATGAACACACCTGATAAAATCAGGGCAAAAGAGGCAGCTATCTTAAGCGGGGAGAACTTCCAGCCGTTTTGATCCAGTGGCTTTACTTTTTTATTGTTTTCAGCCTCAATTTCAGCCGTCAGTGCGGCCTCAAATCCAGCCTTAAGGCTACTGTCCGGCTCCAAGTGCCTGTCATGCCCCAAAAGCTCCATGGTCGCTTTCAGCTCTTCATACTTTTGTTTGTTCTCAGGGCTCTTTTCAATGTATTTCGTCACAAACTCCCTGAGTTCACCTGTGAGGTTACCGTCAATATAGTCTATCAGCAGGTCATTCATTTTCTTTTCATCCATGACATTAAATCTTTTCCAGTTCCAAAAATTTTTCCCTCAACTGCTTTATTGCCCTGTGTACTTTCACTTTCACATTGGCCACCGAGCAATCCAGCACTTGCGCTACCTCCTCGTATTTCATCTGCTGAAACCTCGTGAGGATCAGTATCTCCCGCTGCTCGGGCTGTAGCTTGAACAGCGAAATGTAGAGGAGCTTCTGCCGCTCATCTTCCACCATCACCTCGTCTACGGCAGCTATCTTGTTTTTAAGGTCTTCCACCTCTGCATAATCAGAAAACAGCATTTTATTTCTCCTGAAATGGTCAGCATATATATTTCTGGCCATCTGGTAGATCCACGGCCTGAATTGTTTATCCTGACGGAAGGAAGCTCTGTATTTTATCATTCTTAAAAACACATTCTGCGTAAGGTCATGCCCCAGGTCACGGTCAAAAGTGATTTTAACAAAGAAGTTATACAGCGGCTTATGATAGCGATCAAAAAGCTCCGAGGCTTTTTCGAGATCTCCGTTCTTCACGGCCATCATGAGCATTTCGTCTGTCATCTGATCTGTTTTGAGTTTTTGACTTTTGAATTTTCAGGTTTGGATACCGGGCTTGCTTCAAAAGGTTACAGGAAGTTAAAAAACTTTTTCAGGGATGGATAGGTGGTTAAGTTGAATTTCAGTGGAGACAGAACTTTTCACCCCTTTGTTTACTGACAGGTGTTAATGACAGGGAGCAAAATGGTGATCAGTCCGAATTTCTGGGGAGGGCATGA
>NZ_SMLW01000670.1:21536-49519 GCF_009711405.1 Fulvivirga kasyanovii
AGCAAAAGGCAGTTGGCAAACAGCCTAAATAACAAGATATAAGCGCATTAGTGCCATTTTTCACCATAATCACTTACCTGCAATACGATCTTTAGATATACAACCTTTCGGTTTTATCCTTTTACCCCCCAAGTTTTCCTCTTGATCCCAAAATGGCAATAGGTTCGGATTACTGATTTCAGTAGTAAGCTTCAGTTGCATAAATAAAAAAAGGCCCGACTCTATGAGCCGGACCAAGCCTAAAAAAACCAACTATTTAGACTATTAATGCGCCAACATTTATGTTTTTAAGGGAACCTGACCTTTGCCGACCAGAACTCCTTATGAGTGTCTCTGTTTATATTTTAGAATATTCAACATGTGTACCAATTGGCACCAGATCTATTTTTAGCTGAAAATCAATGATTTATAAAACAGACAGTTTGGAAAAATGAGCCTTATCGGGAAATTAATCCCAAAAAGAGACATAATCTCACTTGCAAGTCTCGAACGAACGACTCTCATTTTTACCAAAAGACAATAAAACGCTATATTCACCAACAAAATGAAATAGGAGGCAGATGGCAATCATAGATAAGAAGAAAAGCATTTATAAGATCAGCAAGGCACTAAGAGCTTACCTTGTTGAGAATGACAGGGAGATAAAGTTACCCATTAAGTACAGTGACCTGCTCAGGTACGACAATGCCATTCCTCTGCTGGATAAAAACAATAAAGACACGCTTTGGGAATCTGTTTTCTATCCACAGGATGATATGAAACACATCCACTACAGCCTGAAAAAAATATATGCTATTCTCAAAGCGGATGGTGACCTTTCAGTGATGGAGCACTTGTTTGTTGACCGCATTGACCTATGTGTGTATGGCAATACGCAACCGTTCAGGGTAAGGATAGTCAACAGGATTAATGATAACTTTGACTATTTCTATATTAAAAATGCGGATGCCTCGCGTATCTATGGCCTGGAGCTGGAGCACCTGCTCTCTCCCAACCGCATGAGCTACTTTGTGGATGGTGACACCCTTATTGAGGAGCACATTATTGGTATTCCCGGCGACCAGTTCATGAAATACCACCTCAACGATAAAAACCTCAACAAGATCAGGCTTGCCAAGGAGTTTGTAAAGTTTAATGAGCGGTGCTTTGTCAGGCTACTTGGGGATATGCACTCCAGCAACTTTGTAATAGACATCACTCCTGACTTTGAGGAAGTGGATTACAGGATAAGGGCCATCGATTTTGACCAGCAGTCGTACGAAGGACGGAAGTCAATATACCTGCCACAGTACTTCAAGCAAAACAATCCATTAATAGAAATCGGGATCAAGTGCATGACGCCGGAAACCGTAAAGCAGTACCAGAAAGAAGAGCGCTCGCTCATTGCCACGAGGCTCAAGGCCAGTAAAGTCAAAATTGATGAGCTGCTGCAAGCTATGACCGAAGACGAAATATCTCCCAGGGAAAATGTATACTCTTTGAGACAAGAGCTGGCCCGCCACTATAAAAACAGAGACTTTTTAAGCTGTAATTCGATGGGCGAAATATTGAAAAAAAGCCTGGATGCTGTTCTGGAACTGAAACCCTCTTACCATTTTCCATAAAATAAGGAGCTTAACAAACTAAAACCGCTGCGGGTAAAGTCGGGAAGCTCCTTATTGGGTTAGAGGTAATTATAGGTATACTTACTTAGCTTACTACTACACGATCGCGTCTTCTTCTGTTGTAATCATAATCTTTTACATATCTGAAGTATGCTTTTTTGAGCGATGTGACTATTAATGCTGCGTATTCACGGCTTCTGCTCACTATGGGTTGCTTTTCACCTTCTGCTGTTCTTATTTCCACAGCATATTTATCTTTAGCCACAATCATCCATATGATACCCCCGATAATAAGTGCCACACCAATTCCGATTGACACCATATTGGTATCGATAACGTAAATAGCCTCTTCAGCGCTATACCTGATATTCGCAAACACATCCAGCGAACCGGCTACAATAGCAAGGAAACCCAGTATGAACAATGTTATCCCCGGTGCATTGCTGGCCGGTATCCTTTGAAGGTCAATTTTTGTGATGCCATCAAGGTTGTACTCATCTTTCTCAGCGTAAAATTTATCACTGGTGATCTTCACGCCATGTCCGTCTGTATATATTATTTCTTCCTCTTTCATGTCTTTAATATTTATTTCTTTTAGTTGCTTAACCTATGTCAAAATGTTTCATTAGGGTGTGTGCTGTTTCTACTTGCAATCACACCTCTCATAAAAGAATTAGCAAAATAAATGCCGCCCGATTGAGCTTGTTCCTATTGAAATATTGGCGTTTTGGCGGGTACATGCGCGTAATTTGTTCCACAAAAAGATGCCTTTTTTTCTCCTTTTCGTTTCTTTGCAGCAAATTATAGCCTTATGATAGTAGCCAAACCCAAAGTAGGCACTCTTTTTTCCCTCGGGCTGTTCATCGCTATCAGCCTTGGCGTAGCGATCTACACGGCTTCTTTTATGATCGGCAGCAGCTCTATTGCCTGGTATCAGTATGTAATTGTTATCATATTGTTTCCGCTGTCACTCGGTCTGGCAACCAAGGTGATATTCGGGTATAAAGTGATTACCGTAGGTAAGGAAAAGCTGGACATCACCTTTCCTACCCGCTTCAAAAGCACATCGTACAGAATAAAAGATATAGATTACTGGAAGGAAACGCAGGTAAAAACAGCTACGGGTACATATAAAGAAGTTGAGATCCAGTTTGAGGACAAAAAACAACTGTCGCTGTCGTACCAGGAGCACACGGATTACCCTAAAGTGATCAATTACCTGAAAAAGAAATGTGCAAAAAAAATGCGATCTTAAGGCATGCTTAAAAATGTACTTATTGTAGGTCTTGGAGGTTTTGCAGGCAGTATCGCCCGTTATCTGGCTTATGTACTAATCGATAAACGCTTCCCCTCTGCTTATCCCCTAAGTACGCTAAGTGTGAATATCATTGGAAGTTTTATACTGGGCATCATCACCGGCTTTATGTTAAAAACGAGCGTTGCCAATGACACCTTGAGGCTTTTACTCGCGGTTGGCTTTTGCGGCAGCTTTACCACATTCTCTACTTTCGCCTACGAAAATCTTTTTTTTATCAATCAGAAGCTCATTCCTACGGCACTGATCTACATTTTTGCAAGCCTGATTCTAGGCCTTTTGGCAGTGTTTGCCGGACACTGGGTCGGTAAAACAATGCTATAATTGCTTAATTAAAAAAGGTTGACAGCTTCTGACCATCAACCTTTCTTTTACTTTACTTTTTATTCTTTTTATTGTCTTTAAACTCCCCCTGCCGCACATCACGTATAAAATTGGACCACCTGATCGGGTTCAGGAAGTTGTTGGGAGGAATAATGCCATGAAGCTCATACAGCCGGTTGTATCGCATCTGGTCGTAATAGTATTCATACTCTTCATTGTTATTGACCGTTTTCCTGATGTCTCTCTGCACTTCAAACACCAGATCATCCATATTGCGCTTCGGCTTCACGTCCATAAAGGCATTCTCAAAAGTCTTGACATCTGGCCAGGGAAATACTACAACCTCGCTCAGCATTACGGTCTCCTTTCGCATCAATTGCACCAGTGAGTACTGCTCGGCTTCTAGATCATAGGGCATGATAAAAGCAGCATCCCTATAGCCTATGGAAGTGAAAACCAGGGTATCTCCCGGATTGATGAATAAGGAGAAATAGCCATTGTTGTCGGCTGCCGTTCCATACATGGTACCGGCAATCCTGATGCTTGCATACGGGACTTCGCTACGATCATCAGCATCGAGTACTACCCCACTTACACGAACCGGTTTAGGGATTTTCTGCTGGCCATAAGCAGTAGCTCCGGTTAGTAACGCCAGCATGATCAATAAACCCGGGAAATACCTCTTCATATCCATAGTTTTAAATTTTTAACATTATCACCTATGCGACCAATCGTATTGATCAAGTGACTCAAGGCACGCTTTCAGTAGCTTAATGCTCCCTTCAATATCTTCCTTGTGTGCCATTTCAATCACCTGGTGCAGGTGCCTCGTGGGTATGGAAACTGCCCCAGAAATAGCGCCCCTTTTACCCATGCGCTGTATTCCGGCGGTATCAGTTCCTCCCGCAGTAAGAAGCTCCGGCTGCCATTTGATCATAAATTTCTCAGCGATGTCCTTCATGTAATCTACCATTCTGTAATCACATATTGTCATAGCGTCCATTATTTTTATAGCCGCACCCTGCCCTAGTGAAGTCACTTTTTCATGGCTCTGCGCTCCCGGCAGGTCATATGCAATGGTAGTATCCAGACCAAACCCAAAATCAGGGTCCAGCGTATGGGCAGCCACATTGGCACCTCTTATACCTACCTCCTCCTGCACGGTAAACACACCATATGTATCATAAGGTAACTTCTTTATAGACCTTAATGTTTCGATCAGTACAAATACCGAAACCCGGTTGTCTATCGATTTACAATTGACACAGTCTCCCATTTCAATCAGTTCACGCTCCCTGGTAATGGGATTACCGATGCTTACCACTTTCTCCACTTCACTTTTAGTCATACCCAGGTCAATATAGAAATCCTGAACCTTGGGCATTTTAGTTTTCTCCTCAGCACTCATTACATGTACCGGTTTGGTACCCATTACTCCCATAACATCCTTTTTGCCATGGATAATAACGCGTTGAGCAGTTAATGTTTTCGGGTCGAACCCTCCGAGGGTGGTAAAGCGAACAAAACCCTGGTCATCTATGTGCGTAACAATAAAACCTATTTCATCCATATGTGCCGCAACCATCGCCCTTTTTTCGCTGGACATGCCTTTCTTAAAAGCTATCACATTGCCCATATTATCAACCTCCACGGCATCCACCAACGACTCTATCTCTTCCAGCACAAGGTTCCTTATCCTACTTTCATAACCCGGTACTCCCGGCGCCTCACATATCTTTTTTAGTAGTTTAACATCTATTCCCATAGCTACTTTATTTGTTTAATCAGTTCTTTACTTTAAAAATTCGGCTTATTCAATATTACCTAAAAAAGGAAGAAATCCGTTTACATTATGTGGAATAATTCTGTTATTTTTTAATACGCTTTCGTGAAAAACCCCTTCACCTACAGTGATTTTAAATGTTGTCCTCCCGACATTTCTTCCAAAATGAAAAATAAACTTTGAGAAAAATTTGCAGTTCTAACTTTTACAATTTTATATTTGTAGCATCAATTACCTACTCTGTAGTAGTTGATTTATAAAGAATGAGGTGAGAGACAGGCTCTAAGACCCTCTGGCAACCATCAATCAAAAGTGATATAGGTGCCAAATCCTGATCCCGAATGTTCGTCAGGTGGCGAAATGGGAGAATATAAATTGACTGAAAAATGAACAATTCAATTTCATCTTACTTAGAATCACAAGATCGCCGGCAGGGTCAGGTATCTCCTATGATTATTTCACAATTCAGCAACATGAATATTTGTTGTTGCTGTTGTTGTTGTACCTGTTAGGCTAAAGTCCCCTACACTTTGGCCCTAGAGCAACAGGTGCGTTAATACCCTTCAACGCACGGGGGAGAGGCATATGCCGTTTTCCCTGATCCAAATCAAAATTTTAACCCTAAATACCTAAAAACCTAACATTAGCAATGGCACTACTAATAACAGAAGAATGCATTAACTGCGGGGCCTGCGAGCCAGAATGCCCCAATACCGCCATCTACGAAGGTGGCGAAGAGTGGTCGTGGAGCGACGGCACCGCCCTCACGGAGGTAGAGCTTGAAGACGGCTCAGTTACCCCGGGAGACGAGCAGCAGGAGCCTGTTTCCGACAGCTTTTTCTACATCGTTTCAGGTAAATGTACAGAGTGTGTGGGCTTCCACGAAGAGCCACAATGTGCTGCCGTTTGTCCGGTAGACTGCTGCGTACCTGATCCGGATTATGAAGAGACAGAAGACGAATTATCAGAAAAACAACAGTGGCTACATGCCTCATAAATAAAAACAGAGAAGATTGAATATGCCGGAATACAAACATTTTGAAACCAAAGCTATACGTAACCAGAGCGAACGCTCAGGGTTCAGAGAGCACTCTGTGCCTCTGTATATGACCTCCAGCTTCACTTTTGAAGATGCCGAACAGGCACGTGCACTTTTTGCAGATGAAGTGGATGGCAATATCTATACACGATTTTCAAACCCCAACAACTCAGAGTTTATCAGTAAGCTTTGCGCTATGGAGGGCACTGAAGACGGTATAGCCACTGCCTCCGGAATGGCTGCAATGTTTTCCAGCATGGCGGCACTTTTGAAGAATGGCGACCATATATTGGCTTCAAGATCTGTTTTCGGCTCTACACACCAGCTTTTTACTCAGGTGTTCCCCAAATGGGGCATCGAGCACTCATACGCAGACATCAATAACCAGGACGATTGGGAAAAAAAGATCAAACCGAACACAAAAATGATCTTTGTAGAAACCCCGTCTAACCCTGCACTGGACATCATTGATCTGGAGTGGCTGGGAGACCTCGCTAAAAGACATAACCTGATCTTGAATGTTGACAATTGCTTTGCCACACCGTATTTGCAGCAACCTGCCAAATTCGGAGCGCACCTGGTGACGCACTCTGCCACTAAATTTATTGACGGACAGGGCAGAACTATCGCAGGAGCCATATTGGGCACTAAAGAATTGATAGAGCAAATCAGGTTTTTCACCAGACACACAGGCCCGTCACTGTCACCTTTCAACGGATGGCTGCTGAGCAAAAGCCTTGAAACACTGGCCGTGCGCATGGACCGCCACTGCGACAGTGCCATAAGGATTGCCGAGTACCTGGAAGGACATGATGAGCTCGAACTGGTAAAATACCCGTTTTTAGGCTCCCACCCTCAAAGCCAACTGGCAAAAAAGCAAATGAAACTGGGTGGCGGACTTGTAACCTTTGTGGTTAAAGGAGGAATAGACAGGGGACGTAAGTTTTTGAACAGCCTTAAAATGCTGTCACTTACGGCCAACCTTGGAGACTCAAGAACCATAGCCACGCACCCTGCTTCCACTACCCATTCAAAACTTACCGATGAGGAAAGGGCTGAGGTAGGTATACTGCCAGGATTGGTGAGAATTTCAGTGGGCCTGGAAAATGTAAATGATATACTGGAGGATATTGAAAACGCATTGAGAGCATCAAAATGAGGCAAGCATTAAATAACGTCATTTTCTGTATGTGTTGCATCTGTTGTAAGCATGTAAAGGAATAACTGTATCCGGTCAGGAATAAAAAAGCACCAAAAGGCCTCTTCCGGATACTCAGAAGAGGCCTTTTTTATAAAGAAATTAAAAAATTTAAAAAGCAGTGATATGAGCATAGTACTAGACCAAAAGATCTCCAAAGCGGCTCAGAAAGACATTCTGGAGCTAAAGCAGAAGATATCACAATTCAAAAAAGGCGAGATACAGGAAGAGCGCTTCAAGGCTTTCCGACTGGCTCGCGGAGTGTATGGGCAGCGCCAGCTTGGCGTACAAATGTTCCGGATCAAGTTGCCCTACGGCAAACTTACCGGAGACCAGTTGATCCGGATAGCTGATCTTTCTGAGGAATATACCAACGGGAATTTACATACTACAACGAGGCAGAATATCCAGTTGCACTATGTACATCTGGAAGATACCCCGGAAATGTGGGCCAAACTGGAAGAGAAAGGAGTGACCACAAAAGAAGCCTGCGGTAACACGGTAAGAACCATTACTGCATCTCCGTTTGCAGGCATTGACCCGGACGAGCCTTTTGATGTTGCCGTCTATGCCCATGCTGCATTTGAGTTCTTTCTGAGGAACCCTATATGCCAGGATATGGGAAGGAAAATAAAGATTGCTTTCTCTTCCAGCGAGAAAGATTCTGCCTTTACCTACATCCATGACTTTGGGTTCATACCCAAGATCCAGGATGGTGTAAAAGGTTTTAAGGTAGTAGTTGGCGGAGGTCTTGGTGCACAGACTTTCATTGCTGAGACTGCTTTCGAATTCCTTCCGGCAGATAAGATCATACCTTTTATGGAAGCCGGCCTGAGGGTGTTCGACCGCTATGGAGAACGTGAGAAGCGTCATAAAGCCAGAATGAAATTCCTGATCGAGCCGAAAAGAGGTATTGGTCTGGAGAAATTCTTAGAGCTTGTGAAGCAGGAGCAGACAGCCAATGCTTTCCAGAGCTATCCCGTAGAGGCAGAGGCCATACATGTGGATATACCTGAAAAACTGGAAACACCGGAAGTAAGCATTGCGAATGAGCAAAAATACCAGGAGTGGCTTGACACCAACGTTTTTGAACAAAAACAAAAAGATTTTTATGCCATAAAAGTACGACTGCCATTGGGCAACATCCATGCTGAAAAAGCCCGTGAGCTTGTGCGCCTTACCAAAGGTTATATCGCGGACGATATCCGGGTAACTGTTGGCCAGGGTCTGCTGCTCAAGTTTGCCAGAAAAGAATACCTCCCCTACCTGCACTATGTGCTTGATCATTTGGGGTTGGCAGCACCAGGAGCCGACACCATCATAGATGTGACCGCCTGCCCGGGAACTGACACTTGTAACCTGGGTGTAACCAATAGCACCGGTGTGGCTGCGGAGCTGGAAAAACTGATCTACGATGAATATCATTCCCTGATTGCCGATGCCGATATTCATATCAAAATAAGCGGTTGCATGAACTCCTGCGGCCAGCACATGATCGCCAACATTGGTTTTCATGGCAGCTCTATCAAAAATGGGGCAGCGGTTATTCCTGCACTCCAGGTGGTACTGGGTGGCGGTATAGATGAGTACGGCCGTGGCTTTATTGCTGACAAGGTCATTAAGCTGCCTACCAAAAAAATACCTGAAGCGGTAAGAAGGCTGTTGAACGATTATGAAGCAAACTCCGAGGAAGGGGAATACTTCAACTACTATTACCTGAGACAAGGTAAGATGTACTTCTACAACCTGTTAAAATCCCTTGCCGATGTACAGGCGCTTGGCGCGGATGACTACCTGGACTGGGGCGAAACCGAAGCTTTTGTACCTGAAATAGGAACAGGAGAATGTGCCGGTGTAAGCTTCGATGTGGTAAGCACCATATTCAATGATGCAGGGGAAAGATTGCATTACTCAGGTGAGGCTTTGGAAGATGGCTATTACTCAGACTCTATTTATCATAGCTACAGCACCTTTGTGATTGCAGCCAAAGCACTACTGCTGAGCAGGGATGTGCATTGCAATACGCACATTGGTATCATCAGAGACTTTGCGGAGCATTTCGAAGCGCTGGCACTGGAGGTTGATTTTGAAGCCACTGTACTACAGATCAATCAGAACATTCCGGAGCCTGCATTTGCGAAGGCATACAACGAGCAGGCCAAAAACTTCTTCGAAAAGGCGGTAGCCCTGAGAAAAGAAGAAACGCGGGACGGAAAAGAAAAAGAGGTAATTTCTAACTACTACAAAGCATGAGCAAAACAGGACAATTGACATTAGTGGGGGCCGGACCAGGAGATCCGGACCTCATTTCCATAAAAGGCGTGAAAGCCATAGCATCGGCAGAAGTACTGCTATACGATGCACTGATCAACAAGCAGTTGCTGAAATATGCTGTAAGCACCTGCGAAAAGATCTATGTTGGCAAACGGGCTGGAAGCCACAGCTCCACCCAGGACGAGATCAACCAGCTTATCGTTGAGCATGCTTTGCAGGGCAAGCATGTAGTACGTCTCAAGGGTGGTGATCCGCTGATTTTTGCGCGGGGCAAAGAAGAGATTGACTATGCTAAAGCCTTCGGCATCCATACTGATGTGGTAATAGGCATCTCAAGCCTCAATTTGCCGGGATATTATGGCATTCCTTTGACAACAAGGGGCGTAAACGAGAGCTTTTGGGTGGTAACGGCTACCAATAAGAATGGAAAGCTATCCACAGATGCGCGGCTTGCAGCCCAGTCTTCGGCTACTGTCGTTTACTTCATGGGTCTGGGCAAGTTGCCTGAGATAGTTTCAATCTACCAGTCGCTGGAAAAGAACGACACTCCGGTAGCCATTATATCACAGGGATCACTACCTACTGCCCAGGTAGTTACAGGCACGGTGGATTCTATTGTAGAGAAAAGCGCAGGAATCCCTGCTCCGGCACTGATCGTGATCGGTGAATCTGTCAATGAGTATCTTAATGTATATGCACCAATAAAAGCAAGAAAGGATGGACTCTAAAAACAACCTCTTCCCTATTTTCTTAAAAATAAGACAAATCAAAACCCTTATTGTGGGTGGCGGGAATGTGGCACTGGAAAAGCTCAATGCCCTGCTTAAAAATGATCCGAGAGCCAATATTATACTGATAGGGCGCGAGATCAGCGATGAGATCAAGGAACGTGTAAGTGGTATTGACACCATCACCTTGCACCAGAGAGCCTTTTTACCGAGCGACCTGCATTGCGGCATTCAAATGCTGATACTGGCTACCAATAACCGTGACCTTAATGCCGTGATTTATGGCATGGCCCGGGCCAAGGGCATACTGACCAATGTAGCCGATACTCCTGACCTCTGTGATTTCTATCTCGGGTCTACCGTAACGAAAGGCAACTTAAAGATCGGGATCTCTACCAACGGTCAGTCGCCAACTTTTGCCAAGCGTTTCAGGGAAGTACTGGAAGACATACTCCCTGATGAAACCAATGAACTGGTTAACAATCTGAACAAGATCAGGAACAGCCTGAAAGTTTCTTTTTCAGAGAAAGTGAGAATATTGAATGATAAGACCAAAGAGTTAGTCTCAAAGTAATGACCCCTATGAATATACAAGAAGCAAATGGAGAGTACGAGTCGTTGTCGCCGGAAGAACGGCTAAAAAAGCTCTTTCAAAGCCATCCGTCATCGGAAATCCTTGTTACTTCTTCCTTTGGAAGCACGTCAGTTGTACTGTTGCACATGATCAACAAAATACAGCCCGGGCATCCTATTTATTTCATTGACACCACCTTTCACTTTGATGAAACGCTGGATTTTAAAGACCGGCTGATCCGGCAACTGGATCTCAATGTTATAAATGTTAAAGCCAGAAGCAACAAGAACAAATTCACTCATGATAACAAAACCTGGAAATACAATCCTGATCTGTGCTGCTACATTAATAAGGTAGAACCCCTTGACCAGATCAAGAAATCATTTAAATTCTGGATTTCAGGTTTGATGGCTTATCAAAATGAGAATCGTAAAAACATTGATATATTTCAACCTAAAGACGAACTTATTAAATTCCACCCTTTGATTGATATGTCACCTTCGGAGGTGGCGCTTTATCAGCTTATCCACGAACTTCCCATCCACCCGTTAACCGGGCAGGGGTATAGTTCTATTGGCTGCTTTAACTGTACAAAAAAAGGAGCAGGAAGAAGCGGACGCTGGGCGGATATGGCCAAAACAGAGTGTGGCCTGCATGCATAAACCAAGATAAAACCTATACTTACAAACCCATTACGTTTTAAAGGGCAGCCTTCATGGATCGGTCGCATTTTCCAGGGAGACACTAACATTTGAATCTGTGGTTGACGGACATCCCGTCAATAGCAATCTGCAAAAGCGGTTGGGCAAACTGGAATAAATCAGCAACAGCGAACATTACCAGGTTCATGGGTAAGCTTTACGTTGCAAGCTTTATATTCCGACTTGTTTGCTCAAAGGCTTTCAACTTGATCCGCCTTCACGTTCACCATGCCCTTTGAAACCTTTCCTTCTCCGTATTGTTCTAGAAGAACAAGAAGACGCTAATGCCCTGATCAATGATAACAGGATGCCATCAGGTATTTTTTTTCAATTTTGAAAACTATTGTCAAATTGAAAATAAAATAACGACTTGAATAGCCTCAAATGTAAAAAAATGCGTTAACCTTAAGATGGAATACATCTTGTAGAAGGATTAAACGTAGGTTATCAATCTCAGCAAACGATTTTTATGAAAGGTAAAATTATTTTAACCTTTGCTCTTGCACTTTTAGCTCTGACGGTAATAGGATTTGTGGGGCAGGATACGCTTACCCAACTTATAGTATCTATTAAAAAGGAGTCGCAGCCCAACCCTAAGCTGATTGCGCTTAAGGAAATACTCGGTGACCTTTCTGACGCAGAAAACAGCGTGAGGACATACACCATTACCCGGGAGTCTGAAAACCTGACACCTTTTTATGAGTCCATCTCCACCATAGACAATAAAATCAATGGCCTTTACGAGCTCACGAAGAATAAGGAACAGCTCAAAATGATCGATTCGCTACAGGTATTGATAGAAAAAAAATACAGTATACTTAAGCAGCTTATTGACATCAAAAAAGACCAGGATGCAGAGGAGGTACTTGAGCGGGTACTGGAAAATATTGCCAGGCTGAGGGAGAAGGACTCTATACCCCAGCCGATCGTCAAAAACAACAGCTTTGAGCCTGACGAAACTTATGACCGCATAAAAAAAGTTGAGATCCCTGAGCCTGAGCAGCAGGAAAAGAAGGTCTCTATATTTCAAAGGATCTTTGGCGGTGGCAGTGATGACAAGCCTCAGGAAACGGAAGAAGAATCTCAGGGCATTTTGGCGGAAGAAGAATCTCAGACCGGCAATACCGCTGATACCACTGCACAAAGAAGCAGCTCCAGGCCTTACATCTTTCCCAACTCCCCTAATGATCTTAACTCCAGCGATATTGGTCAGATCATATCAAAAATAGGGCAGGAAAGGAACGAGAATATCAAAGCCGTGAGGGAGCAGGAGCTGGCCCTCACCCTGCGCGATAATAACCTCATGAAGGAAATAAGGAAGATGGCCAATAAAATCGAAGACCGGGAAAAGACCATTTCCGTCAATCGCGCTGAGGCGGCCCAGAAGGCCACGGACAAAGCTATTTACATTATGAGCCTGACCTGGATCATCGCGCTGATCATTTTTGCCATTTTGCTTTTCATCATCATCAATGATATCTCCAAAAACCAAAAAAACAAGGAGAGACTCAGGAAAGCAAAAGAGCGTGCTGAAAAACTGGCCAGGGTCAAGGAAGAGTTTTTATCTAACATGAGCCATGAGATCCGTACTCCGCTCAACTCCATCATAGGTTATACCGAGCAACTGGAGTATACCGCCCTGAACCCGGAACAGCGCAAATACCTCAAAAGCATTCACCATTCGGGTGACCATCTGCTGACCATAATCAATGACATCCTTGATTATGCCAAGCTGGAATCAGGACAGCTTTCCCTTGAAGAGATCTGCTTTGCCGTAGAGCAAAATATCAGCGATGTAATTGGCACCTTCCAAAATCAGATAGAAAAGAAAAAGCTGCAACTGCACTATCAAATAGATGAGGATGTGCCGGAAGTATTGCTTGGAGACCCGGTAAGGTTCAGACAAATTTTGATCAATCTGGTGAGCAATGCCATAAAATTTACACCTGCCGGACAAATTAATATAACTGTAAGCCAGCAGCCAGCGGAGCATGAGCAGGTGAGGCTAAAACTGTCTGTGTCCGACACTGGCATAGGTATTCCGAAGGGCAAACTCCATTCTATTTTTAAAAATTTCGCCCAGGCCGACTCCAGCACGACCAGAAAATATGGCGGTACCGGACTTGGTTTATCAATTGTGAAGAAGATTGCAGACCTGCATAATGGTGCAGTTTTCGTAGATAGTGAAGAAGATAAAGGGACAACATTTTCCGTGGAGCTGATGTACAAAGTCGGTAAACGGGAAGACCTGAAAGAAACCCAGACCAAAACCCCGATATGCTACGCTCCTTTGGAAGGTAAAAAGATCCTGGTAGTAGATGATCAGGAGTTTAACCTGGAGCTTATTAAGGTCATATTTGACAAATGGAAAATAAACAGCACACTCCTGAACTCCGGCAAACAGGCCATCAACAATATTAAAGAGCACGAGTACGACATGATATTTATGGATGTGCAGATGCCGGAAATGAGTGGATTGGAAGTAACCCGGCAGATCAGGAAATTTGAAAGCCAGCACGATCGCCATACGCCCATAGTAGCGCTGACTGCGGCGGCATCAAAAGAAGAAGCTGAAAACTGTATTGCGCATGGCATGAATGGCTACCTGCTAAAGCCTTTCACCCAAAACAGCCTGTTCCTTAAAATAACAGAGACATTGGGTATAGCTACGGAAGAAAATACACCCGCAGAAAATATCCCTGAACAGATTGACACCCTGAACATCGAAGACCTTCAGGAACTGTCCAACGGGAATCCTGCTTTTGTGGTAAACATGCTCAACATCTTTATCAAGAATTTTGACATTGACCTTAAAGACCTGAACAACGCGCTGAACGACAAGGACTGGGATAGGTTAAGGGGCAAGTCGCACAAAATGATCCCTCCGTGCCGTCACCTGGGGTTCAACACTTTGATGGCCGATCTCAAGGAGGTAGAAGTTGAAAGTCAGCAAGGCCAAGACCTCGGCAAGGTAAGCAGGCTGGTGAGGGACATTAATGACAATTACAGTAAAATCAAACCGGTGATAGAAGCTGAGGTTACCAACATTCAGAAGAGTATATCCGAATCAGCAGCATAAAGCCATGGAAACTATTAAACAACAAGAAGAAGTCAAAAAGTTGGATAAGAACAGAAAAAATGAGCCACTAAAGGTATTCATCGTGGATGATGACGAATACTTTAACAATATACTGCAATCATATATAAGAAAAATAGGCCAGGAAATTAAGCAGCCTATGGAGGCGAGCGGCTTTCTCAATGGCACTGATTGCCTTAAAGAAATAAAAAAAGATCCTGATTACGTTATCCTCGATTTTTACCTGGACGAAAACAACGACATCACCCTTACAGGGTATGACGTTCTGGAAAAAATCAAAAAATACAATCCTGATATTAAAGTGATTGTGATCTCCCAGATGCATGAGTGGGAGAATTTTAAGGAGGAATTCAGACGTTTTGGGGCTTCTGATTTCCTGAAAAAGGATGATGACCTTTACGATAACCTGAAGGAGATGATGCGCCAAAGTGATATTGACCTCGAATAACCCCAAACCGCTTAAGCGATATTTACCCTTTGCTAAAAAAATTAAGGTGCCTATCATAGCAATAAAAGTTTTTAACCATCAATAAATGCTTTATTTTTAGCCGTTTGTTGATCTAAAAACGTGTATGGCGAAATTTTCTATTTATGTGGTTGAGGATGATGAGTGGTACCGGGAGTTGCTCTCGCACAACCTTTCCCTAAACCCTGATTATGAGATCCGGAAGTTTGACACTGCCAAAGCCTTCCTCGAAGAGCTGGATAAAAACCCGGACGTGGTTACGCTGGATTACCGGCTACCGGACATGGAAGGTGAAGAGGTACTCAAAAGGGTGAAAGACTATAACCCGGCGATAGAGGTCATTATCATCTCTGAACAGGAGAAAATAGAAACGGCCGTCAACCTGCTGAACCTGGGTGCCTATGACTACATTGTCAAATCGCGCGACATCAGGGACAAGCTGCTGAATACGGTCAACAATATCAGAAAGCAATCGCACCTGCAGGCCAAAGTAGATACGCTACAGAAGGAGGTGCAGAAAAAATATAGTTTTGCCAACAGTATTATCGGCAGCAGTGAGAGTATTAAAAAGGTATTTACGCTCATTGATAAAGCCATTGGCAATAACATCAGTGTAACCATTACGGGAGAAACCGGTACCGGTAAGGAACTCGCGGCCAAGGCCATTCATTACAATTCCCCCAGAAAAAACTTCCCTTTTGTGGCGGTAAACGTGGCAGCCATTCCTAAAGAGCTTATTGAAAGCGAGCTTTTCGGACATGAAAAGGGCGCTTTTACCGGGGCCAACTTTCGCCGCATAGGCAAGTTTGAAGAGGCGGACAAAGGTACCCTCTTCCTTGATGAGATCGGAGAAATGGACCTGACGCTCCAAGCCAAGCTACTGAGGGCGCTGCAAGAGAAAGAAGTGACCCGGATCGGGAGCAACAAAATAGTAAAAACCGATTGCCGCATCATAGTAGCAACACATAAAAACCTACTGAAAGAGGTAAAGGAAGGCAGGTTCCGCGAAGACCTCTACTACAGGCTGTTTGGACTTACCATAGAAATGCCTCCCCTTCGCATGCGGGATAAGGACATTATAATATTGGCAAAGCATTTCATTCAGGCTTTTTGCAAAGAAAATAAGCAAGAGGTGCCGGTGCTAACCAACAAAGCCCAAAAAAAGCTGCTTAACTATAGCTTCCCCGGCAATGTGCGTGAGCTCAAATCTATAGTAGAGCTGGCTACGGTAATGTCAAACAACAATGAGATCACCGAAGATGATATCAACTTTAGTAATAACGAAGAGCTGTACGACCCTCCTATCTCTGGCATGACGCTGAAAGAACACACCACCAGGATCATAAAACTATACCTTAAAAAGCACGAAAACAACATAAAAGAAGCTGCCAAAGAGCTGGATATTGGCTATTCTACCATATACAGGGTACTCAGAAATGAAAAAGTAGATGACGATGAATAAGGTTTTGTCAAAATGACAAAACCCATGACAGGATTTATTACCTTGCGCCCTTTATTCCCCTTAAGCCCAAATCTATCATGAAAAACATACTCTTTTCAGCCGCTTTACTGGTAATAGCCCTTTTAATTGCGTGTGACTCGAAAGAAAAAGAGCAGAACACTGAAGTCTCTGAAAATGAAATAGTTGCTAAAGACTCTACCGTATCAGGAAACACCTTAACCGATGAGCAAATTGAAAAAATAAAGGAGTTTCATGCCACATTCACGGATGTATATGCTTTCACGCTGGAGGAAACCCTTACTAACTTTCAAGGTGAAGCCAATGTTGACAGTGAAATAGATGTATGGATGCATATGGCAGATGCCTATAAAAATTATATCAACAGCCAGCCGGATAGCCTGGGGCTTGACACCAAAAAAGAGGCTTATAAATTGATCCTGCTGAGATCTATGATGTCAGACGAGGAAACGCTTCAAAATGCCAAATTGAAAATCCTTTCTACAGAGCAGGCCAAGGAGGTTTTAACCCACTACAGTCAAGAGCCTGATCGGCTGGATGATTTCACTTCCAATTGATCACCTCGTTTTGGTCCGTTTCTGCCTGAACAGCTCATTATCGATCTCCACTGACTGATAGATCAAATCGCGCAACATAAAAGTGTCAATCTCATCGGCACTTTTAAAATTTTTGCTGGCGGTTTGCTTTTTCTCTGCCTTATTGAGGTAGCCACCATCATCGATCTGCGAACCGTAGCAAAACCCTAATGAAACGCCAGACCGCAGTCCTCCCCAGGGCACTGCTGCCGGCCAGAGATACAAAAGCCGGTAATGCCGGTAGTAAAATGGCACATTGTAGGCCAACTTTTCCTTCACTTCCGGTATAGTTTCCAGTACCAGCGTCCTCAGCCGCTCTACAATAGCCAGCTCATTCTCAGGAAGGTAATCCAGAAAATCATCAATATTCCTGAAATCTACTTTTTGTATCTTGCTCATACTCCAAATACCTCAAGGGCTTTTAATCAAAACTACTACTACTCAAACATTTGGCGAAGCTCTCTCTGAGGAAATTACTGCACAAATTGTCTTTTCAAATTTGCAAAAGTTGTCAAAATGAAAAGAATTTCGAAATACCAATATAATTTAAATATCTGATTATCAATCAATTACAATATTTAAATCATTTGGAACGGGATTTGGCATAATGACTACCAAGCGAAAAGGAAACGCTAAATGATAACGGATGAACTTAATCAGTAACATAAAAATAGTTATAGTAGAAGACGACCAGTATTATGCTGAGTCTTTAAGAGCTCATATACAAAATCACCTTGTCAAAGCAGAATCCAATTTGACTTTTGATATCAAGCATTACATTTCTGCAGAAGGTTGCCTGAATGGCCTGGAGAAAAACATTGATATCATCATCCTTGATTATAATCTTGAGAGTACATCGGCACACCTGCACTATAGTGGAGAGGAGCTGCTGAAGATTATCAATGGGTTCTGCAATGATTGTAAAGTGATCATTGTATCGGGGCAGAAAGACCAGGATGTGGCCATTGAACTATTTCAAATAGGCATATACGAGTACATCGAAAAGGACGAGGATACATTGATACGTCTGTCATCGACACTCAGGAGAGCAATAAGAGACAAAATTTTAGACCACTATATATAACCAAAAAGGCTGATGCCGCCTTTGATGGCATCGATTTGAAAATTAACAACTAAATGCAAAAACAATGAAAAAGATGAAGAACTATATAGCAGTATTATTATTGGCCCCAGTATTTGTGGCTTGTAATCAGAAAAAAGTAGATGAGTTGACCGCTGAAAACCAGGAATTGTCCACTCAAAAACAAGAATTAAGCACTGAGCTTGAAGCGTACATGAAGACCTTCAACGATATTGAAGCTAACCTTAAAGAAATTAAGGAAAGAGAAGAAAACATCAACCTGAGCACTTCTGACAATGTGGAGTATAAAGAAGGTGATTCTAAAGCTGCTGTCGTAAAGGACATTCAGGCAATCAACACTCTGATGGCTGAAAACAGACAAAAAATGGATGAGCTACAGAGCAAGCTGAACACTAACAGTGCGGAGTTTAAGAGACTGGTAGGCAACCTCAACAGAAGAATTAAAGAAAAAGATGAGGAGCTCGTAGCTCTGAAGGAAGATCTTGAAAACCTGAATATTGAGAAAGAGCAGCTTGCCAAAAATGTTGAAAACCTGACTTATACAGTCGATACGCTTTCAACTATTAAGAGTGAGCAATCTGAAATGATCGCTACGCAAACTCAGAAAATCGAGAACCAGACTGAAGCCCTCAATACCGCTTATGTGGCCATAGGTACTTACAAAGACCTTGAAGAGGAAAAGGTAGTGACTAAGGAAGGTGGACTTTTAGGAATTGGTCGTACAGAGAAACTGAAAAGCGATTTTAATGACAAAGCTTTCAGCAAAATTGATAAAACTAAAGTGAACAGTATCCCTGTATTTGCCAAAAAGATTGAGCTGGTTACCAGCCACCCTGAAGGTTCTTACGAGTTATCAGTAAATGAAGAAGAAGAAATTGAAAAGCTGGTAATTCTTGATCCTGATAAATTCTGGAATTCTTCCAAATACCTTGTAGTTGTGGTTAACTAAAACCTGACCCGCTATAAACCGAGGCTGTCTTAAAAAGTTGTGATCCCGGGGAGTTTAAACTCTCGTCTTTTCCACTGGCAAAGAGGCATTTACTCCCGGAATCCATAACTTTAGAGGACAGCCTCATTTTATGGGTTTTATTGTAGATAAATTTCTACGATATTCGTTTTATAAATACACAATTTACTCCAATAAAACAGCACTTGTTACGTATAAACATAAGCTGGTTTGTTGGCATATTATTTACTAATTAAAAGACGTATTAAAAAATTATAGAAACACTTATGGCACCAATATTTTCAAACACACTTTACCGCTCTTCAAGGGTAATATTATTTGCCTTTGTGGCGATTATGATGATCGGGGGAATCGGCTGTAAAAGTAAAAAGAAAGCAGGCGATGTAACTGATACGGCTGCCGAAAAGGCAAAAATGGAGCAGGAAGCATTAGAAAGGGAAAAACAACGTGCAGAAGAAGAAAGGCGCAGGGCCGAGGAAGAAAGACTGGCCAGGGAGAAAGCCAGGGAAGAAGCAGAAGCCCCTGCCAATAAGCTCAACACTTACTTTAGTGCTATAACCAATGCAAGCAGCACTACCTCTGCAAACCAGACTATTAACGAAGCATTAACTTTATTTGCATCACCACAGGTACCGGTGCTGATCGTGATAAGCGAAGAAAACGGCCAAAAGGACTATGACAGGCCTACTACCATCAAAGAGTACCTGAATTACCTGAAAGATCAGAAGAAAAACATGAATGAAATCGGAGACCTTCAATACGATTCATCAGGCAGGATCACCGAAGTAGAGCTTATTAAAAGAAAATAATACGGGATAAAATGAAAAAATCAATGTCAACTATGTATAGATTCAAATTCATTATAGCAGCCTTTTTCTGTCTGTTTATAATCGGCGGAGCATCTGCCCAGGATAACATTAGCCCTGAAAGAAAACAGGCGATAGACTCGCTCGCCCTTGAAAAAGTGAGGGACCTGAGCAAGTACATCAGTATTATAGGCAACAAGCAAACCCCTTTCTCGGAGGCCAACAGGGTAATGGACCGCGCAGAGGAACTATTCGCAGAAGGCAGTGAAATGGGCGTATCATCACTGAACAGTAAGGAGATCAATTACTACAAGGTGCGCCAGTACTTTGAAAGGCTTATGGCCCTCAACTACGACAGGGTAAACATCAAGTGGTACGACATCCACTACATCTCCGACCTGGAGCGCCAGCCTGATGGCCGGTATGTAGGTGTGGTAACTATCTACCAACGCTTTGAAGGTACTTCCGACGATGGTATGAGCTACAAGGATACCACCAAAAAAGACATCACTATTTATGTAGAAAGAAAGAAAACCCAAATCCAGGGCAGAACAATTGAATTCTGGGATGTATTATTGGGCGACATCAGAGTGACCGAAACCACCGCATAACATTAAACAACCATGGGCTTCTGCGAATTAAAGAAAGCGTAAAGCCCATGGTTTATTTTTGCTCAAGTGAAGAATTCTTGCTGCTCCGGTTGTGAGTTATGAAGAAGAGGCAAAAAAAGGCTAATATTGCGCCCGCGGCCTGATCTCAATACTCAATACTAACATCTCAATATAAAACATGCACATGAAATTATTGAACCGTTCCTTTTTAGTAACATTCCTGATCATTGCACTCTCCTACAGCCACTCACAGGCTCAGATTGTGGACGATATGGACGATGAAAGCCGCCTGTATGCAGAAACCAAACAGGTCAATCAGTTTTTCAGGCGCTTCAACGGAGAGGAAGATGAAAAAGGTGAGCGGTACTATGCCCGGGACAAGGAATACCGCGACCCGAAGCTGCGCAAAAAGTACATAAGCATACTGTTTGATGCTTCAAACCGCAATGTGAAAGACGACCTCAAAGCCCAGTTTACAGAGCATGTTACCAATAAAACCAGCCCTATTGTACTTGATTTCCATGGTGATAACTGGTTTTCGCAGGTTACTACTACATTCACTTACAAAGGACGCGAAAGAACGTTCATTCTCTTCATGAAGCTGGAGCAGGAAAAGCTGGGTTACAAATGGGTGATCTATAAAGTGTATTCGGATGTTTTCCGTGACTACATGAAAAAAGACACTTCTTTAGGCAAGTTTTTGCACCCCCTGAGCCATGAGCTTGACTTCATGAACCTGCGCAAAGCACTTGACGATGGCTCTACGGCTACTCAGTTCACCATTAAAGATTACCGCCCTGACTACCTGACCCTGTTTCTGTATGAAATAAAGAATGGCAACCTGAAATTTAAAACCATACAAAACGTAAAATTCCACTTCTTTCAGGTTCCTGGCTGGTATTTTGAGCTGTCAGAATTCAACCGGGCCGGCTATAATACGGGCTGGCTCATATCCGACCTTATTAAAGTTGCTGATAAGGACAAAGACCTTTTGAGAAAGTATATCTATTATGAAGATCAGTAAAACCCTCTTTGTTGCGTGCCTTTTTCTGGCATCTTTTGGCTTTTCTACAAGTTTATTCGCGCAAAGCAGCAGTATCCAACAAGAAGAGATTGCCGAGCATGAGGCAAAAGTGAAGGATATTGTCGCTTTTCTGGAATATGTGCTCAACACGCTGGGTAACAGGTCAACCTCTGCCCGTGACAAAGATGTGATCGTTAGCGAAAGCTATACTAAAATATTCAGGGATCCGGAGGTGCAGGTGGAAGACGACCTGGATGAAGCACGTGATGTAATTACCTACAAAAACGTACAGGCTTACCTGAAAGATGTCGACTTCTTCTTTAAAGGGGTGAAATTCGATTTCAACATCGAAGACATCAGCCATTATGTCAACGATCAGGGTGAGTTGTTCTTCAAAGTATCCTTGACCCGCAACCTTAAAGGTATAGGCATAGAAGGAGACTCCGTGAATAACACCAAAAAACGGTTTGTCGAGATCAATCTTAACCCTGAGTCTCAAGACCTGAAGATTGCCAGTATCTACACCAATGAGTTTAGCCAGAAAGAGGCCCTCGCCCGATGGTGGAAAGACCTCTCCTATGAGTGGAAGGCCATTTTCAAAAGAAAGGTAGAACTGATAGCCGATGCCACACCCAGCGACATAAAAAATATTTCCCTGATCAGTGAGCTGGACATTTCCGGTAATCAATACATCACCAACATTGAACCCCTATCGCAACTGTCAAACCTTACCCGGTTGGATATTTCCGGCACCAACATCAGTGACCTGAAGCCCATCAGAAACCTGACGAGGCTGGAGGAACTTAACATTTCAAACACACAGGTGAGCAACCTTGAACCTCTGAAATATGCAGGGGCATTGAGGTACCTTGAATTAATCAATACACCTGTAAAGGATATCACCACTTTGAAAAGGCTGGGCAAACTACAGTCGTTAAACCTAACAGGAACGGAGGTTTCAGATGTCTCTCCTATTACCGGGATCACCGGTCTGAAAAACCTGCAATTGGCGCACACTCCACTGTTTAGCATAGAGGTACTTAAACCTGCAAAAGGCCTTGAGGAGCTGAACATCAGTTCAACGAATGTCTCAACCCTCTCGCCGGCTTCTGAGCTAAAAGAATTAAGGATCATAAAAGCTGACAGTACACCGGTGGCTTCACTCACACCACTAAGCGGGCTGAATGCGTTGAAAATCATTTCTGTAAACTATACCACCGTATCGGACCTCTCCCCGCTAAGCGAGTTGCCCGAGCTTGAGCGTGTCTATTGCGACCGAACGGTTATAACCAAAGAAGCAGCCAGTGAGTTTATGGCCGAAAATCCCGGAGTGCTGGTCATATTCGAATCGGAAGACCTGAAAAACTGGTGGGCAAGCCTGCCGGTATCCTGGAAAACTATTTTCGAAAAATCTGTAAATATTCAAAACCAGAAACCTACAAAAGAGGAACTGGCGAAGATAACGGCCCTGGATTCTGTTAATATTTCTGACAACCTGTACATTCAGAGTATAGAGCCGCTCACTAAGCTTCGCAAGCTGGAAACGATCATTCTCAGCAACACGGCAGTATTTGACCTAACACCACTGGAAGGTTTGCGCAATGTAAGCTACCTCGATGTATCGAATACCGAAGTAAACAATTTTGCTCCTGTAGCTTCGCTAAGCAGGTTGCATACATTCAAAGCCAATAAAACGGAGCTGCCTAACCTGGATGACCTGAGCAACCTCAGCAGGCTTCGGGAGGTAGAGGTTGACCACACCCTTGTCAATGAGGTGCATGTGCAGCCCTTTGTCAGCAACCACCCTGAGTGCCTGGTCATATTCAAAACAGAATACCTGAAAGCCTGGTGGGAAGACCTTGACCCTGCCTGGAGAAGTATTTTTTCAACGCAGACTACCCTGAACAGCTCCCCTACCAAACAGCAGCTTCACAAGCTCATAGAGCTGGAGGTGATACAGTTTTCAGAAGTACCTGTAAGTGATCTTACGCCTTTGAAAAACTTTTTGAATGTGAAAGAGCTTATGTTTTCAGGAACGGCGGTTTCTGATCTGACGCCAATTACTGAGTTTAAATCGCTGGAGAAACTCCAGATCAGCAAAAGCCCCGTCAACAATATTTCTCCTTTGGCTAACTTTGCGAAGCTGACCGTGCTGGATATTTCCAACACGCCGGTGAGTGATCTGGATGCTATTTCAGAACTTGGGGACCTGACGGAATTAAACTGTTCCGGTACGCAGATCAAAAGACTGAGGGCACTGGATAATCTGGCCAACCTGCATGTGCTGGACTGCTCTAATACCAGCGTAAAGCGATTGGATGAAGTAGTACACCTGGACCTGCGCGTTTTAAAATGCTACAACACCAGGGTGTCGTCGAGAAGAGTTGAAGAATTTAAGCAGTCTAACCCCGACTGCAATGTGATATATTATTGAGGTGATGAAAAGGACGAAGCGTCAAAAAAAAGGCAATAAAAAACAAACCACTTTAACAAAACGATTATTGAAATTAGCCCTGCTGGCCGTAATGGCACTGGCAGGCTCATTCCTGATCTTTTATTTTTCTGTAAAGCTTGGTGCATTTGGCAAGCTGCCTGACCATGCTACGCTTAAAAAAATAGAAAATAATACGGCCACCGAGATCTACAGCGCCGACAGTGTATTGATTGGTAAGTTTTACATTCAGGAAAGGACCCGTGCAAACTACAATGACCTTTCAGAGTTTGTAGTTGATGCTTTGGTAGCCACAGAAGATGCCCGCTTCTTTGAGCATGAAGGCATAGACTACAGAAGTCTTGCCAGGGTCTTCTTCAAAACCTTCCTTATGCTTGACAGGTCTTCCGGAGGTGGCAGTACTATCAGTCAGCAGTTGGCCAAAAACCTCTTCCCCCGAAAAGACCATGGCTGGTTATCTATTCCTGTAAGTAAAGTAAAGGAAGCCATCATTGCCCACAGGCTTGAGTCTATTTACTCCAAAGAGGAAATACTTACGCTATACCTCAACACTGTTCCTTTTGGGGACAATGTGTATGGTATCGAAATGGCCGCCCGCCGATTTTTTAATAAGAAGACCAAAAATCTTAACGCCCAGGAAGCTGCCGTGCTCATCGGTATGCTAAAAGCAAACTACAGCTATAACCCAAGGCTTTATCCTGAGAATTCGCTCGCACGTCGTAATGTGGTACTGTACCAAATGGCCAAATATGACTACATAACAGAGGCTGCCTACGACTCGCTAAGCAAACTGCCACTGGAGCTGGACTACACGAAAATCACGCACAATTCCGGTATCGCTACCTACTTTAGGGAGCACTTGCGCAAAGAGCTGGAGCAGTGGTGCGAAAGCCACTCCAAACCGGATGGCAGCCAGTACAACCTGTACACAGATGGCCTGAAAATATATACAACCATCGATTCCAGACTGCAAAAGTATGCGGAAGAGGCCATGGCCAGGCATATGAGCGACCTGCAGGCGGTATTCAACAAGCACTGGGCCAGCACTAACTCCTGGAGCAGCAATCAGGAGCTGATTGCTCAGGCTTTGAAAAACACGACCCGCTACAAAAGCATGAAAGAAAAAGGTCTCTCTGAAAAGGAGATCATGAAAGCGCTGCAAGAGCCGGTACCCATGAAAATATATAAATGGCAAGGTGAACAGGAAGTAAAAATGTCTCCGATGGATTCGGTTAAGCATTACCTGACGTTTTTGCAAACGGGCGTGCTCGCCATGGATCCTAAAAATGGAGATATTAAGGCCTGGGTGGGTGGTATTAATTATGAATATTTCAAATACGACCATGTAAACAGAAATACAAAACGTCAGGTGGGATCGACCTTTAAGCCTTTTGTGTATGCTGCGGCTCTGGAAAAAGGCATGAACCCTTGCAGGTACATTTCTGGCGAAAAAGTAACTTATACCAACCTTGCAGACTGGTCTCCCGGCAATGCGGATGAGGAAGAGTATGATATGAAATACACCTTCAAAGGAGCATTGGCCAAGTCGGTAAATACGGTAACCATACGGGTGCTTGAAGATGTGGGCATTCCTGCCACCATATCCCTGGCGCAAAAGGCAGGGATAGACTCAGAATTACCCGAAGTGCCTTCCATAGCTTTAGGAACGGCAAACATCTCACTCATGGAAATGGTTACGGCTTACTGTGCTTTTGCCAATGGAGGCTTTGCCGTTAAGCCCAGATACCTGGCAGCCATAGCCGATAACTCGGGAAAAACGCTTGACCTTTTCAAGGCCGATCTTACAAGGGAGCGGATCATTACTAAAGAAACGGCCATGATCATGAATGCCATGCTTCAGGATGTAGTTAATGAAGGCACCGCAGGCAGCTACAGGTGGAAATACCATATGAAGCATGAGCTGGCCGGCAAAACGGGCACTACGCAATCCAACACGGATGGCTGGTTCATAGGCTATAATCCTGAAATGGTGGTAGGTGCCTGGGTGGGTGCTGACAATCCTGCCGTACGTTTTCGTTCTACAAGCCTCGGCTCGGGCGCCAGCACGGCCATGCCTATCGTAGCCAAATATTTTCACAAAATGCAGTCTGACCCTCAATTCAAAAGGCAGGGCAATGCAGCATTCCCGGAAATGCCGGATTATGTCGCGAGAAGTATTGACTGCGGCTCTGAGAAAGAGGATAAGGTTTTCATGGAATGGCTCTTCGGCGATAAAAAGGATGGTGAAAAGAAGACTACTTTCGATGATAAAAATAATTCGGAAGAGGGCCAAAAGAAGAAAAACATCTTTGATAAGATAGGCGGCATTTTCAAAAAGAAAAAAGACAAATAAACCCTGTGATTTGGCACGGGTTTCTCGTGCCTCCATTCAATCTTATTCTATACCATTGTAGAATACCCTAGACACTATTCGCATAAAAACTACTGAATAACAGCAAGTTATAACGCTGGCATCTTTTTAGAAGCTTTATAGACAGAGAAATTGATTAAAGCACCAAAATTTAAATATTATGAAAAAGGTAATTCAAAATCTGACTATAGCTTCTGTATGCCTGCTGTTACTGGCTACCTGCGGGCCTACTGTTACTACTACCAAAACTGCCGATGTAGACTTGGGCAAATACCAAACTTACGCATGGCTACCCAATGGTGACAGCGTTGATAACCACCGCTACAATAGCAAGCAGCTCAACCAGGCGATTGTATCAGAAGTTAACCAGGAAATGCAACTAAAAGGTTATACCCTCGACAGAACTAATCCGGACCTGTTGGTATTGGTACATACCATGTTTGACGAGGAAACCAATGTCGTAAGGGAACCGGTTTATGCAACCTATGATTATTATGCTCCTAACATGTACATAGACCCTTACTACAACGATTATTACTATTATGATTACAATACCGTATCAAGAGTAGTAGGCTATGATGTAGACAGGGTGAGATATACAGAAGGCACACTCGTTATTGACATTATTGACCAAAATACAAACAATGTAGTGTGGAGAGGACGTGCCGATGATTATATCGAGCCTTACAATGTAAGGGCCGAGGTACAGGAATATGTAGAGGAGATATTTGAGGAATATCCGGTATAGGCCTAAGCACAAATAAATTGATTTACAGGCGATCCAATTTTGGGTCGTCTTTTTTATTATCCTGGCAAATTTACTTTTAGATGGACGCTTACAGAGCCAAATTGCGGCTTTATTAAATTTTCAAAAGTTTGGTAAAGCTTATTGCTTAGCAATACTGACAGTAGTAGTACGGCCAAACAGCAGATATTTCACCTTTACGAGGGCTGAGTTGTACTGGCAGGGAAAATGGACTGCTTTCTACATTTCAATCGAGATTTTCACTTTACCTCCAAGTCCCTTTTCAACTATGTCAAATAAGGTCTTTAGCGTCAAGTTACTTCCATCATTTTCGATTCTGGAGATGTATGTTCGTTTTTTGTCAACAAGTTGCCCTAGCTGTTCCTGTGTCAAATGTCTTGCTTCCCGAGCTTGCCGAAGCAGTAGTCCGATTTTAAAGCTTTCAACTTCTCTATCAAGAGCATCCCGCCTTTCCGTCCCTTTTTGACCATAGACAGAGTCTTTGATAACTCTCCATGATTTTGTATTAGGATTTTTCGTCATAGTACTGTTTCTTTAGTTTTATGGCTTTGTCAATCTCTTTTTTAGGGGTTTTTTGGCTCTTTTTCTGAAATCCATTTAGTAAAATGACTAGTTGTCCATTATCAAAAAAGCAAAATACCCTCCAAATGTTCGACCCTAACTGAATTCGCGCCTCATACAGTCCTTCAGTGTTGGTTAGATGTTTTAAATACCGTTCTGGTATAT
>NZ_SMLW01000149.1 GCF_009711405.1 Fulvivirga kasyanovii
ACGGGCAAAAAAAAGAGGCTTTCGCAGCCTCTTTTTTTATTTATTCTTTTCTGATAATACTATTCATTTAATCTGTTTCTGAGCAGGAACTCCACATACGCATCTCTGTAGCTTTCCACCTCAGGCGCTAGCTTTATAGCTTCTTCGTAGCTGGTCAGGGCGTCTATCAGAAGGTTGTTCTCTTCATAAAACCCTGCGAGGATATATTTATTGAGCGCTGTTTCCTGCTTAACATCAGACATGAGGTCGTTAAGCGTAGCTTTTACGCGCTCAGCATCTGCCTGAGGCAGGCGCTTGATAGCATAAGTGCCTGATTTCACCTCAGCATCACCTTTTGACGCTACTGAAAGCAATACTACATTCTCTTTGGCGATCTTGTTATCAGTCAGGTCCAGTTCTATATTGGGGTCTTTTGTTTCGATAGAAAGCAGGACATCGTCAAACATATTTTTCAAAGTAACTACGTAGGTATTCTGACCTTCCAGGGAATCCCATCTGATGATGGCATTGTCATTAAACACCCCTACCGAGCTGGGCATAAATACCTGAATGGCATCATTGCTACCTCTATGTACGGCTCCGGTGGCGCTCAGCCTGTTTTTCTTTCCTTCGGCCGACATTTTACTTAACACAAAATCAGCATATTTACTGGCTACGCTTGACCCTCCCGAACTTACTTTGGCTGCCAGGTCTGTAATTTTATGATTGCCAGGTGCTTTCAACTCCAGTGTCTTTCCACTGGCGTGCACCAAACCCAGATAGGCATTTTCTGAAATGATAAGCTCATCACCATCCTGCAGTGAGGCTCCGGTTTTAAGCGCTTGCCATTCTGATCCCGACTTTACCTTATTCGCTCCTTTGTTGGCCAGCACCTTAAAGGTATAGCCCTGTCCAAAGGTAGCTCCCACTGTAAAAATGAGCATGAACGTTAAAACAAATACATTCTTTTTCATGTGTAAATAATTGATTTTAATGGTCACATGCAATAACCAAAGTAGCTAAATCCTGCCATGAAATCTGAGAAGATATCAGATATTGATGTTGGTTGGTATGGCTTAGCCTGATGGTCATTTCATGAGTTTAAATTGATTTTTAATAATCTGAATGGAAACCCAAAGGCATCCATCATGTTTGGTTTAAAATTTTACGATTTTAGTAATAAATAAGATTATTTAAATATCGCATACTTTTATACCCTTTTACGGCGAATGGTAAACAGTTGTTTCCGACTTTCTTTATTGAACAGGTTTTTAACCACCCCGTAAAAGACCTCAAGTCCATCC
>NZ_SMLW01000013.1 GCF_009711405.1 Fulvivirga kasyanovii
GAAAAGGTGATACTACTTTTGTAATGGCCTGCCTAAACACAGCCCTGGCGCACTATCCCCGCTATGCCCATGCCCGTTTGCTCAAAGCCGAAACACTGAAAAGCCAGTACACCACACTTATGGACAAGGCAGGGGCACAATACCCGGCTGACCTTTGGCACGATAGAGAAGCAAAAATACTTTTCGACCGGCTGGAAAAGGAATATTTATCACTCTACGGCCTGGGCTAC
>NZ_SMLW01000084.1 GCF_009711405.1 Fulvivirga kasyanovii
TGTGTATCTCAGCAAACAGCTCTCTGTGGTCTTTGTTCTCTTTTGATAAGGCATCTTTTTCCTCCTGCAAAACAGCACATAGCTTTCGAGCATCATAGGCTTTCTTTTTGGTCGCTTTGGTGTTTATGGTTACGATCATTATAACCAATAATAGACCGGCCACTATAGCACCAGCCCCTTGCGCTATGAGCCATTGCCTGTCTACCATGCTGGCCGGTAGCTTTCTGTGGTTATGGGCTTCTACTTCTTGGTTTAATGCAGCTTGTAAAGCTTTAGCATTCATGCCATTATAAAAACTATCTTTTAGCTCCTGTTGCTGCTCTTTAAGGTCAGCTATCCGGTATATATCATCGTAGGCCACCTTTGCTCCATTATCTGTTAGCGCCCGGTATGATTGTGAAAGCAGGTCAAGCGTCTCGCTCAAAGGCTCATTGATAATTTCCTTATTGGCCAGGGTTATAGCTTTTTCAAATACTTCCGCCGCCTTTTGGTGGTTGCCTTGGAGTTGGTATAATTCGCCACGCACATTATATCCTTTAATAATATCCTTATTCTTTA
>NZ_SMLW01000526.1:0-12096 GCF_009711405.1 Fulvivirga kasyanovii
AAAAACAAAAAGCTAAATTTGCAGCCTCAAAATGAAGACACCTACTCAGACAAATAGCCCCGTTACTCCACCCTGAAAATCACGGGGTACGCTGCGATTGAGTTTTAATTAAATCAAATTTATTTCCCGGATCCATAAGTTCTGCCGGATGGCTTATCCTGCAAGGTGATGGATTGCTGTTTTTTTATTCAAATAATTTTATGACACTTCTAGAAAATTTAAAAAAGAAGGGGTACAACCCCAAAGACGAAATTCTGTCTGGCCTTACTGTTGCCCTTGCCCTGGTGCCAGAGGCAGTGGCTTTTTCAATTATTGCTGATGTAAGCCCGCTGATTGGTCTTTATACGGCGTTTATTATCGGGATTATCACGGCAGTATTTGGAGGCCGCCCTGGTATGATCTCCGGTGCTACCGGCGCCATAGCCGTAGTTATAGCAAGCCTTGTGGCCAGACATGGAGTAGAGTATTTATTTGCGGCCGTAGTGCTCATGGGTATTATTCAAATGCTCATAGGCTTTTTTAAGCTGGGTAAGTTCATTCGTCTTGTGCCCCATCCGGTTATTTTTGGTTTTCTGAATGGGCTGGCCATTGTCATATTTATGGCGCAGTTTGATCAGTTTAAAGTTGAGATAGATGGTGCAAAAATATGGATGACAGGCTATCCGCTGTATATTATGCTTGCCTTGGTAGCTTTAACCATGGCCATCATTTATTTCCTGCCTAAGCTTACCAAGGTGGTGCCAGCCTCTCTTACAGCTATCCTGGTGGTGTGGGGTATAGTTTTCCTGGGAGGGATCGATACCCGTACTGTTGGTGACATTGCATCTATAGCAGGTGGCCTTCCTGAATTTCATATTCCTTTAGTACCGTTTTCCTGGGATACTTTAATGATCATATTCCCATATTCACTGATAATGGCCCTGGTAGGATTGATCGAAAGTTTATTGACATTGTCTGTGATTGATGAAATGACTGAAACCCGTGGAAAAGGAAATAAAGAAAGTGTTGCACAGGGTGCGGCCAACCTGGTGACCGGCTTTTTCGGTGGTATGGGTGGTTGTGCCATGATTGGTCAGAGTATAATCAATGTGAGCTCCGGAGGCCGTTTCCGTACATCAGGTATAGTGGCTGCAGTCAGTTTGCTGATGTTTATTTTGTTTGCTTCTCCCCTGATAGAGATGGTGCCTATGGCAGCTCTGGTCGGACTGATGTTTATGGTAGCGATCGGTACTTTTGAGTGGGCAAGTTTGAGGATATTCAGACGCGTGCCGATGATCGATGTTATAGTAATGATACTAGTAGCCGGAGTTACGGTAATCTTTCATAACCTAGCTGTAGCCGTTATTATCGGTGTGGTAATTTCTGCCCTGGCCTTTGCCTGGGAAAATGCCAAAAGAATACGGGCCAGAAAGCATGTGGATGAACATGGTTACAAACACTACGAGATCTACGGGCCTTTGTTTTTCGGATCAACCGCAGCATTTGCAGAGAAATTTGATATCCAAAATGACCCTGAACATGTAGTAATAGATTTTAAGGAGTCACGAGTGGCAGACCATTCAGCCATTGAGGCGATCAATAAAATCACAGAACGCTACCAGAAAGTAGGTAAGAAAGTGCATCTAAGACATTTGAGTGAGGATTGCAGAAGAATGCTCGACCGGGCCGACGCCATCATTGAGATCAATTATTATGAAGACCCTACTTATAAAGTAGCTACCGATCAGGTGGGTTAATATTTAAGGTACACCTCCGGCTCCAGTGGGGTGGGAGGTGTATCGCTTAAGTTTTGATTGGGGTAAAGTAAGGTGGTCAATATCTGACCACCTTAACCTCTTCCACGCTTACTTCCTTTCCCATACTTTTGGCCCTGTTCAACCCAAACAAAGGCCTGAGCCAATGCAGCCTTCGGATAATTTCATAATTGACATAGCACCCCAGCGCTGTAAAAACAATAACAGCGGGGAATTTCAATTCCACGGCTATTTCTAAAGGTAATATCAAATAAGAACCGAGGTAAAGCCACACCATATGCACAATGTAAACCGGGTAAGCGGCCTGGCTTAGTGCCGGTAAAATATCACTTGGTTTGTTGAGGTGTTTGTAGCCGAAACCAAATACACCGAATACCCAGAACAGGGTTTCCACGGGCAGAAGTAATTCAGGGCCTTTAAGCTCAAATACAACAAGGCGAACCAGAAATAATAGGATTCCAATACCCAGGAATGGCCAGCGCCATTTAAGTACCATCGGCCAGAAAGTATCACCCGCCAGCATGCAGCAGAACCCTGTGAGAAAGCACAGAAAACCAAGCACGAACCCATGCCAGGTGACGGCATACATCTCGTAGGTTTCCGGTTGGATTAATAGGGTTTCCAATACAAATGGTATCACGATAATCAATATGCCCAATGGGCTGGAAAACAACCAACTTAAGACTCGCTTTAACCATGGGTTTTCCTTTTCCTTCAGATAGACAAACCATGGAGATAGGAGCAATACATAGATGAAAATGTTGCCCAGAAACCAAAGGTGTGCGGGTGAAGGTATCCACGAGATGTCCTGATGGTAATAGTCCTGCCATAATAGCTGATGGAGTGGTACAATGCATAATACGCCAAACACAAAAGGAAGGAAAATCCTCCTGGTGCGTTCCAGGAGGAGGGATTTCAGGTTACGTTTACGCAAGGCGAACCAAACCCCCATGCCCGAAACGAAGAACAGTAGGGGAATGCGCCATACATTCAGGGCCGACATGGGTATCCATATAGCTTCAAGGGGTTCATGGCTCTGAATAAAGCCAATGAAAACACCCCAGGGCTGAAATGCGATAGCAATGTGGTAGATCAGCAGCAGGCCAATGGCAATCACCCTGATCCAGTCTATGTCGTATCTCCTTTTATCCATGGCTTGTTACTTTTTCAGTAGTTCGGCAATGACTGGGCGGGCAGCTTTTAGCCGTTCGTAATCCATTTTAAACCCTAGCGGGCCAAGGTCCTTTCCGATCTGGTCATAGATCGGTTTTAGAGTGTCAAAAGGCATAGTCACTACTTCATAGGCTGTGTTGCCAAAGTTATTTTTTACATCCTTATCAGCTCCGGCCTGCAGCAGGGCTTCCACCAGCTCTGTTCTGCCAAAAAATGCAGCTACCTGCAACGGGGTAGAGCCCTCTTTATTGGGGAGGTTAAGATTGGCCCCGCCTTTTATTAAAGCCTTGCCAGCCTCGGTTCTGTTAAATGTTGCAGCAATAGTAAGAGGTGTAGAACCCCATTGGTCTTTTTTATCCAGGTCGGTGCCCGAAGCCACATGGGCCTCAACCGCTTTTATATTGCCCATAAATACTGCCTCATGAATGCTCATGTCCGGGGCTTCGGCAGTGGCACTCCCTTCTGATTTTTTCATTTCCTGACCGGTTCCACTACAAGCCGCGGCCAACATGATTGTTAATGCAGCCATCAATCCTTTGATCTTTAATCTTTTCATAATAAGTGATTTTAAATTGTTTGAGACAAAGCTCAGCAGAACGCACCCGCGTCACTAAACATGAAAGATGCAAATGATGTAAGGTTTGAATATCAGGTATAAATTATGATGCAACAGTATAAAATATGATGCAAACTCTGCGTCAAGGCCAATCTATTTAGGCTTTTACGCTTCATTTTGATTATAATTTTCGACACTTTTGAATGCTGGGAATTAGTAATTGTGCTGACCGCGCGAAGATAAGTGCACGTTTACAATCCAACCAAAACAACCTCTATCTGATTAATGCAAAATTCGACTTCTAAAGATTCACCGTTCCTCAGGCAGGTCACGGAGATCATCGACGGGAACCTGGCCAATGAGCAGGTTGGTGTTGCTGAGCTGGCTGAGGCAATGCATATGAGCCGGTCGAACCTGCTGAGAAAAGTACAAAAGGAGGCAAACTGCTCTGTCAGCCAGTTTATACGACAGGTGAGGCTGCAAAGGGCGCTGGAAATGTTGCGGAGCAATACCCTCACCGTTTCTGAGATTTGCTATAAAGTAGGGTTTGGAAGCACCTCGTACTTTATAAAATGCTTTCGCGAACAGTACGGATATACTCCCGGAGAGGCCGGTCAGGTAGAAGAGGCAGAAGCCAAGGCCACAGTAGAGGCGCCAGATGATGCTTCCCCGGATAAAAGAAAGTACGGATGGCTCGCCATGGGTGTTGGAGTAGTATTACTGGCATTGACGGCCATATTCTTTTTCAATAACTCTCCACGTCACCCTTACCCGGTGGAAAAGTCAATAGCGGTACTGCCTTTTATCAATAACAGCAGCGACTCTGCCAATGTGTACATCATCAATGGTGTAATGGAGTCTGTACTCGGGCATCTTCAGAAGATAGAAGACCTGCGCGTGGTGAGCCGCACTTCTGTGGAGAAATACAGAAATACCAACAGGAGTATTCCGGAAATTACAGAGGAGCTGAATGTGAGTTATATCGTAGAAGGCAGCGGCCAGAAGGTTGGTGATGAAATACGCCTGAACATCCAGCTCATAGATGCTGCGGGTGACAGGCATCTCTGGGCCGAGGAGTACCAGCGCAACCTGGGCGACATCTTCGACCTGCAGGTGGATGTGGCCAAAAGTATAGCGCAGGAAATACAGGTGATTATTACACCTGATGAAGAGAAGAGGATCAGGAAGGTGCCTACCGATGATATGGTGGCCTATGACTATTATTTGAAAGGTATCGATGCGCTAAACCGGGATTCCGAAGAAGGTGTTTTTGAGGCTATTGATTGGTTGGGGAAAGCTGTTAAGCAGGATAAAAACTTTGCCTTGGCTTACGCCAATATTGCCATTGCTTATTATTACCTGGATGCCTTTCAGGTTCAAAAGAAATATCTGTCGCAATTGAACTATAATGCAGACCAGGCACTGCTCATAGATGCACACCTGGGTGAGGCGCTGATTGCCAAATCATTTTACTACATAAATGTTAATGATTATGAAAAGGCACTTCCTTATCTCGAAAGGGCCCTGGAGTCTAATCCCAATTCCGCGCAGGTACTCAATGCCCTTTCTAATTATTATGCTAACTACATGCCGAATACGGAGAAATATCTTGAATACGCGCTTAAGGGAATCCAACTCGATATCAATTCCAATGACTCGGTAACGACCAGCTTTATTTACCTGCACGTAAGCAATGCGCTGATCCAGGTAGGTTTTATTAGTCAGGCACGGGAATATGCAGAAAAATCACTGGCGTACAACCCTCAAAATATCTACTCTGATTATCTTAGAGCTTACATTATCTATGCCGCTGACGACGACATAAACAGCTTGCAGGAAAACCTGATCAACATACTGGCCAAAGATACTACCCGGCTGGATGTGTTGCAGGAAGTAGCCAAAGTCTGTTACTACAATGAAAATTATGAGTTGGCAAATAAGTATTACAGTGCATTCCTGCGTATAAAAGATTCACTTGATCTGGACATATACCCTGCCGAATATTCCAAAATAGCCGTGCTGCATGATAAACTCGGCATGCCGGATAAGGCAGACCATTATATGAAGCTTTTTAAAGATTTTGCCGACGAAGATAAATCCATTTATAAGCACATCAGTCTTGCAGCTTACTACTCCTACGAGGGGGATACAAAACGTGCGCTGGAAGAAATGAAGCTGTTTGCTCTGGAGGATGATTATTTCTATTGGATCCTGATGTTTGAGGATGACCCTATGATGGAAAAAATGAAAGGAAATCCTGAATTTGATAAGGTCTGCAGGCAGTTAAAGGATAAGTTCTGGAAACGGCATGAGAGGATAAAGGCGACGCTTGCAGAGAAGGGGTTGTTGTAGATTGATTAGGGATCAAACATTAAACCTGTGGAGTAAATGGTTTGGGGAGTAAAACAAGTAAAGTGAAACTTGCTACTGAGAATAGGGTCTCCTCAGAAATTTCACTTGATCCTTTATTAGAATCTGTCAAATCGTCTGAAAGCTTTACAATATTCCCAAAAAAGCAGAGGTGTCTCAGAAGCCACTACCTGCTATACTTGAAATCGAGACATCAAACCTGAGTGCCTTCTATATTGAAACTAATTGCTTTTACAGACTGCAATACTCAAACGGCCATTAGGGTTTTGCTTTGAGTATGCACTGCCGATATTGGTCGCGGCTAATACAACATCCCTACCTTCGCCGGTGGCTGACAGGTGGACTTTCACGCTCCCGTCAAATTTTAACAGGTCATCGAACCCAAACGAGTTGTTGTCCACTAAATCATTAAGTAAAGTGATGCTTTCCCCGGTGTCGGCATAAAGATCGTTCAGGGAAAAAACTATTTCGGCATCTTGTGTAGCCAGGTTGCCATAGTGGAAGTGAACCGGGTGGTATGCATCTCCATCTGTGCCCTCGAGTTGTACTTCTACCTGTATCCCCAGGTCGGTTCTTTCTTTAAATATTACCGTGCCATAGACGGGGAAATCAGAAGCTTGCAGGAGACTATAGGTTATCTGGCGACCCGTGTAATCATTCTCTTCCGCATCCTCACTGTTGTTACAGGCAGATAAAAATACTCCGCATGCTACTGCCCAGGTTAATAGAAATACCTTTTTCATAGAATGAAATGATTTATTTGGAATAAATATAGCCTTTTTCTGGCTTTAAAGCTAAGGGTGCCAGTTTTTTGAGGTTGTTAAATTCGGTTTTCATTTGGTTGAAAAGAAGGAAAGGTTTCACAATACATTTCCTTCTTTTCAGATTGCTTCCGTATTGGACTTTAATAGCTGTTTATCTACAAAATAATACACTGCCCCTGCGATTAAACCTCCCAAAACCGGCACATAAATGCCTTTCAGTATGGAAATCAAATAACTCAGAATATCATACGGAATAAAGATGAATGTTTGATAAAGTAATGATATTAGCCAACTCACAAGGGCTGACAGGGTAAAGGCTATTAGAGGCTCTTTGATTTTCGTTAGAAATATACATATAACCAAAACTTCGATAAACACGAGAAACGTATCATCCATACTTCTGAGTAAGTTGAGGGAGGCTCCCTCCATTGGATAAGATAAAATCTTAATTGCGAATATCAGTAACCAAAAACATAATATAATTTGTAGCTTGTTCGTGAAAACTTTATTTAAAAAAAGCAACCCATAGACCTGTACAATAACCAATATGGTGGTGTTTAGAACTATTCCAGGTGTTATTCCTGGTTCCGGGAAATCTTTTTTAAATGTTTCAGATAACCCATTATAAAAGGAAGAAAAATCATATTCAGCTTTTATGGTAAACAAAATGGACATTATGAAAAGAGCCATAAATAAGGCAAGGGAGCCGTACTTTTTTTCTCTTTTCAAAACGTAGTCGAGATCGAGGGTTTTGTTAATGGTTTCGAGGTTTAGAGAGCTTATTCCTATAATTATTCCTACTGATAGCAGATGTGTGGAGAGAGCGAGGATGCCAAGATTGGCAAAGTATTCACCCGTATACATTGTAATTCTGTTAAAATCAACATAGCCTGAAATTAATAGGTGAAAAAAGTTATGTGATGAGGTGATTTCATGATTTACATAAGTATACCAATCATAAAAAAGCCCAACTACAAAGTAGATGAGCAGTGGGTTTACCTTGCTCTTGGATGAATTTCCATCTTGTGACTGCCTGGCCGTTGTAAGGCCAAGTAGCACGGCCAGATAAAAGAAAAACCTGAAATCAACCGGTTCATAGACTTGCTTAAAGAGTAGACTGTACAATATGACCCAGCATATTGTACAAATTAGTCGTGGATAGGGTTTTAAGATTTTCATGTTATTCATATATCTATTGACAATCCTTTACCATGGTCTGGCAATTCACCGTTAAATGAATGGTGCCTAAAAACCAAGTGGAGGGATTAATTGGAGAGGGGCGACTCCAAATTTAATGTTTTTTTGGATGATGGGTATATCTTTTAGTTTATTTTTAAGTTAGATGTTACACGCCATTTTGATGGTCATATTATAAGCAAAGGGCAGGTGGTGCTGGTCATGATAGGGTCAGCCAACAGAGATGAGAGCAAGTTCTCCAATGCCGACACTTTTGATATACATCGTGATCCGAATCCTCATCTGGCTTTAGGGAAGGGTATACATTTCTGTTTGGGAGCGCCATTGGTACACCTTGAAGCTAAAAATGGGTTAACTGCGCTTTTGAAAAGGTACTCCGCTATTGAGCATCAGGAGCCTTTTACCCTGCATCCTTCTGAAAATAGTGCAGTATACGGGTTGAGAAGTTTGCCATTGAGAGTAAAGTCATAGGAACAAACTCGCTGTTTATAAGGCGTACAGATGAAGTAAATTAGCCCGGAAGGCAGAAGAAAGATAAATGTGCAATCAAGTCCTTCCGGGCAGGCTTTTAACTTCCTGCAATTGGAGTCCCGAAAATGCCCACCGCCAATTCTGCCCAAATGAGGAAAAGCGCGAGCAGGATAGCACCACAGATAATTACCCTTTGCATAGTGCTATGTACTTTGCGCAGCACCAGCTCACATGCCAGTCCGGTGCTGAGCAGCAATATGCCTGCAAGAATAAAATCAAATGCAGACCAGTCCACTTCACTGGAAAACTGCATGGCTGTAAATGGAATAAGCAGGATGACCACCACCGCCAGTATAATTCCGATCAATCTTTTGTTTTTCATCATTGTTAGAGTTTTGTCCTGTGATAATTTTTTCAAATGATAATCAGGTCTATATGTTCAGGGAATACATTCTGAAAATTACTCCGAACCTAACCTTAAGTTCATTTGCTTGGATAAAGGTAATTAAAAGTACTTTGTATTTCAAAGTAAATGGTGGGATTTTTGTGCCCGCTTGAAAATCTTAGCAGGCTTCTTGAAATATGCTTACCACTTTTGGGTAAGCTTAAAACCTATGGAGTGGGTGAACCGGAGAAACACGAACAGGTTGGAATTCGATGTTATCGATCAGTTTAATTGACATATAACCCCTAATGTGTTGTAAGCTGACTGTTAATTTTTGGAAGGTGTCCGTCAGGTTACGTTCAGATTACACGCCCGATCCGAGGGTGGAAAGAGCCTGTTTAGTTAAAAAAGTGTTCTTTTCTTATTAAACAACCCTGCTAAAAGTCTTCAGGTCCTAATGGATCAATATCTACACCCAAACCCTCATATCCGCCTTTGTCCCAATGGTAATCAGAAAACAAGCTTTTATACTTACTGTAGTAGTGTTCTCTCAGCCTTTTGTCCATTCCTAAATCATAACTTACAAGCATTACATCAAGTTGGGTGCTTGTCTGCATATAATACCTTAATAAGGTAATTCTGTTGGCTATCAGATGAAATTTTTCAACTGGCAGGCTATCACCTTCAAAAATCTCGCTGTCAATTCTTAAGATAGAATCCTGTATTACCATGAGTTTCTCATATTTATCAGCAGTTTCCAGTAATGATAGGTTTGACTTGGCCAGATAATAGTTTTTTTTTGCTTCCTGTTCTGACAATATCAATATCGCCCCTCCAAAAGTCACACCTCCCAATGCAAATGCCATTATCAAATTAATATTTTGAATAAATCGTTTAAATAATTTCATGCGGACTTGTATGTATAGTGAGTTTATCCCTAAAAATAAGGCTTTCTGGAAAAGTGAGCATTGTTTATACAGATTCTTTGAGTAAAAAGTGATCTGCACACGCTGTGAATGCTTTATGCATAAAACCGCCTACTTGTTATTTTCCTTTGGCTTGTTTAGCAGCCGCATGACAGAAATACGGTATCGTCTCCTCTTTTAGCAAAGTTTGGAGACTCCCACCAAATGTTAGTGTTCGGGTCTTCTCTGAAATTATCATGGTAAAGCATGTCGAGATGGTCATCACCATCCAAATCAAGTATAGAAACGGGGAGGTCAGGGAGGTCTTTGACAAAAAGTAGTATTTCACCTTTCACCTCCCATAGCTTTATATTATCGAATACATTTTCACCACACTCTGAAGAGACTTCAGCCGTTGTGGCAAAATTTTGTGTTTTTCCTTCAAAATACTCCAATGAATAGGAGTGGGTGTCCTCCTCGCCGGTCTGGTTAAGCAGGCTTTGTCTCAATTCCTCGGCAATTTCCTTTTTTCTATACACGAAAGGTTTTCTGGACGAAATTAATGCCCATTGTCCTTGTTCAATGGGCAATTCTTCACCCCCAAAGAATAATGCAGAAGACAGGGGTGTTGTACGCTCATATCCACCCACCCAGAAATAACGGCGTTCAAATATTGAGCTGGGGTGAGTAATCCCGGGAAGACTGTCCCTCAGTGATTTACTGATGGCCCGCCACCCGGCTATGGTATGGGTGGAGACCGAATCAGAGTTTATGCTTCCAATAAATATATTTTTATTGATAACACTATCCAGTGGAGTTTGGGTACTGTCAATACTAAAGTAAGATACATCTATGCAGTGAGTCTCATGCCAGCGCTCATCACATACTTTGTCTTTCCTGAGCAACTGTGCGTTCGAAAAATCTACGGGAATATGTACATAGTTTCCTTCCCTTGCGTAAAAAAGAGGGTAGTTCATGACATTGTTAATGTCATTTGTGGTGCTGGCCAGCCTGGATTCCAGCATTTCTTCCTTTACAATCTTTAACCGGTCGCCCGATACTTTTACACTCAGGTGCTTGGGGCCTAAATCATAATAGGTGCCGTTGGACCAGCCCTGCTTGAAAAGAATTCTATAGGGACGGTCTTGCATGAAAATTTTAACATCTGAAATATCTACGGTCATCGGCTTTTGAAACATACGCTGCCTGTCTTTCAGCCAGTCCTCACGATCAAAGGTAAAGGTGTTTTCTCCTGACCGTTTTATTCCCCGGAAGTCATCGCCATATAGTATTGAGTATGCCTCAAAATCGCCAGAATTCTGTGCTTCCTTCCATTGGGTTAAAAGGGAAAAAAGGTCTTCTTCTGAAACAGAAAACACATCAGCTTGTGTGGTATCTCCATCTGTTTCGGAAGACCTTGCATCGGATCTGGTTTTTTCTTTTACATTTCCGGAGCAGGAAAGCATAAATAGTGTAATGCAGGTAATAATGCCTGTTCTGTAAAGGGTGATCATGACTTGTAAATGTTTAGAGGATACCATAGTATCATACATACATTTAAAGATGTAATGGTAAATAATTAAGCCCGGTTGTAGCCTCCGCTACTGACCCGGTATGTGCTTGAGCGTCCGCTCGATTATTGGAATATATGGCAAAATGTGACGAAATATATAGCGTGATGACCCCGAATGGCATACTTTTTCCCATGTTTCCAAAGATAGCATTTAAAGAATCGGGCGGACGCCCTATATCATTTTAGGTCGTAGGATTGCTGCGCTTCTACGACCAGGGTGGGGCTTAGGATTATTTGCTTAACTAAGATCGTTGAGCGGCTCCCTGCCTGGCGAGTTTCCATGCTTCTTCAATAAAAAATTTTCCATTCAAAGAAACTACTGCCAATTTGTTATCGCTGGTAAGCGCAGCCTCAGCCTCATTATTGGCATCCAGATATAAAGCCGCGTCATAAGGCAGTACAACCTCTATGCCTCCTATGGTATAATGGGTCACGGAGTTGTTGTAATTGGTGTTGAGGGTTAGTATTTCTGAGGAGCCAGTTAGGTAGTACACATCATCACCGGAGAGGTTGCGTATGTCTGATAAGCTATTCAATATTTGTTTTTCAATACTGGCTAGCTTTCTGACTGGTCTGTCCTGTAATAGTTGTTTGCGAGCTTTTTGGTGTGATTGGCGCGCACTGAAGTATTTTATCAGGTTATATAGTAGTATAACTAATAAGATGAGTTTCAATAAGCTGATGATCATAATTCAGGGATTTAGGTGGCTAAATACAACAAGTTTGTAAGGTCCTGAGCCTGATTTAATAGCAGGCTGTTGGTGACCTTATAAATTGACCCCGCAAAGCTATAGGCTATGCAATAGATAAAATTGTAAATTTTAAACACTTGTATGCCTGCTCTGAAGTCAAGCATTCAGGCAGAGTATAAAAATTAATGAAGCCCACCCCCCGTAGCTACGGCAACTGCCCCAGACCCATGTCTGTGGCTCATCTACAAAGCCGGCC
>NZ_SMLW01000526.1:12106-16326 GCF_009711405.1 Fulvivirga kasyanovii
GTGTATTCAGGCAGGCGTACTACAGACCCGATATGTGCTTGGAGTGTCCGCTCAATTATTGAATATATTGCAAAATGTCGCGAAATACATAGCGTGCTGACCCCGAATGGCCTATTTTCTTCCTATGTTTCAAAGATAGCATTAACAGAATTAGCCCGGGCGGACGCCCTATATCATTTTAGGTCTTAGGATCGCTACGCTTAAGACCAGGGGGGCTTATCACAATGTGCTGAGAAAGCTTTTAACGGATGCGGCAGGAACCTACATTCATGGAGATTGGCTTCCTAATGATGTATCTCGTACAGAAACCGTCACGCAATATTGGAGTCCTAACTTTGCGTATAATACAACAGATACATTTTTAATTGTTGCATATATTCATGATACACACTTATCAAAGACCAAAACAAAAGAAATATATCAGGGTGCGTATAAGGAAATAAAAGTGCTTCCGTCGCCAGCGAAGGTATCTGGGTATGAAAGAGAATTAGCAAACGGGATTAAAATATACCCAAACCCATCAGAAGGTGATGCCACGCTGGCCTTTGACCACCCTTTAACTGAGGATAATGCAATAAGAGTATATTCCTCGACAGGATTGCTTGTATGTTAAGGTAATATGACAAAAGGTGTAAAATCCTTTAAAATTCCTTTGGAAAATTATCCTGCAGGGCTTTATATTGTTTCTTTTTACGTGCAGGGGCAAATGATCAAGCTCCCCCATATCCTGCGCTAAGCTTATACTTTATGTTTTTAAACTTTATCATACTAAATGAGGGAGCAAGAAATTCTATTATCAAATACCATAGGCGCAGAAATAAATTGGGCGAAGGGTATAATAGGTCAACGACTGGAAAGCCTTAATCCACAGAATGAGTATAATATATCAGAAGAGTTTTTGCTAAACAACTACCCTCCGGATATGATCGAAGGCACTACTTACAGCGTGCTTGTAGAAGATTTAATAAGGGAACGAGATCCTGATGATCCGGAATGGTTGCATGTAGCAGAACGCTTGATTTTGATTCTTACTTTGGCTCCACATGTGGATCCTTCGCTATTTGAGCCTTTTTCAATACTCCTTTCCAAAGGGGTAGGGGTGGACAGTTTAGGGGGAGTTAAGAACAACAGGTTTTACGGTTTTATACCCACGGGGGAAACAGCTCTCTTTCTGTTGGCGGGGAACAATATTTCTTTGAGGCGGCAAATCATACTTAAGGTATTTCATTGCGCTCATTCTTTTACTAAAAAGGGTGTTTTTAGTTTGCAGGAAACGAATCCTAATTTATCCAGGTTTTGTGGCATATTAACTTTGTCGGATGAATATTATAGTTTGTTGATAGAAGGTAAAGCTTTTATACCCTCACTAAGTCCGTCGTTTCCAGCACAACATATTGATACTGAAGAAACATGGGATGATTTAGTGGTTGGTGGTCAAACACGTTTTGCTTTGGAGGAGATCAATATCTGGCTGAAAGAAAATAAGCAGATGATAGTGGATGAACAGGTTAGCCGCAAAATAAAGAAAGGGTACAGGGCTTTGTTTTATGGGCCTTCAGGTACAGGTAAGACCATGGCTGCCAGTCTTATAGGAAAAGAGGCCAACGTCCCCGTTTTTAGGATAGATCTTTCTGTTGTGGTGAGCAAGTACATCGGTGAGACTGAAAAGAATCTTGCTTCTATTTTTGATAAAGCAGAGAACCGGAATTGGATACTCTTCTTTGATGAGGCCGATGCTTTGTTTGGAAAACGTACACAAACTACCACTGCCAATGACCGCTATGCCAACCAGGAAGTTTCATACCTGTTGCAGCGAGTGGAGAATTTCAATGGCCTCGTTATACTTTCAAGTAACCTGAAATCCAATATGGATTCAGCATTTACAAGAAGGTTTCAAACCATGATTAAATTCCCGGTTCCCAATGAAACCCTTCGAAAGGAGCTTTTCGATCGCGTATTTTATGGTAGGTATGCTGTAGAAAATAAAGAGTTGCTTGAAAAAGTGGTTAAAAAGTATGAACTGACGGGTGCAGAGATCAATAATATTTTTCGTTATTGTGCCATGATGACCTTGCATCATGGAAATGAAAAAGTTACCGAACAAATATTTTCAGAGGGCGTGATCAAGGAATTAAGAAAAAAAGGGAAGGCACTATAACCCCAGGTTGAAATGTTTGAAAGTAAATCCCCAGTCCCGGGAAATGTTAATAGTGATCCTTTAAAAGATTTGCTTGACAATAAGGATAGGCATAATCATAGAAACGGGTTTCATGATCCTTTTGCAAAATGGGATGATGGGGCTGATTCTGGTGCTATGCTTGGAGGAACGGTATTAAAAGATGAAGAAGAAAACTCATTTCCTGATATTAATAGCCTGACCCTGGGTGGAGCACTGGCCAATATTAATCTTGAGGAGCATACCTTGGCAGGATATCTTAGTAAGCGAGGAGGGAATCCGTCCGCTGAACCCATTGAGTCAAATGAGCCTCCCGCCACCACTTATGTTGTAAAAAGTGGGGATACTGTAGCATCTGTAGCATCAAGCCATGGTATTAGTGAAGAAGCTTTAAAAAAGGCTAACCCTGACCAGGCCAAAAGGTTTTTGAAGAATGATCAGTCCGGATATATCTGGAGTTTTAAGCAGGTAGGGGCAACAATTGTCGTTCCTTCTCAGGAAGTGGCTCCTGTTGTGGAGGAGGTTTCAGAGGCAACTGCGGTCTCTCCAGGCGTTGTGCCGACCGAAATTGCCGAAGTACCTGAAGGCAGGAAACACATGGCCAGTGAAGATAACGCCATACTGGAAACACTTGTGACTGGTGGAGCAGGGGACCTGACAACCAAGCAAGACGGGGAACAATATACAGATACCGGAGTACAAGCATCCGAACGGATGGCAGCCCGTGATCTGGAGTTGATGGGTGATTATGTTGAAACCTTCAAAAAGGTAGGTAAGAAATATAATATACCACCAGCATTGGTGGCGGCACTCGCAAGCCGGGAGTCCCGCGGTGGGAAAGCTTTGGATGCCAATGGCTACGGTGATGACGGCGAGGGTTTTGGGTTGATGCAGGTAGATAAGGAAAGCGGCAGAACAGTTGCAGAAGGAGCTTACAGCGAAGCACATGTTGACCAGGCCGTAAGTATTTTGGTGGATCAGTTGAGGTTGGTTACTAACAAACATCCGAATTGGACCTATGCTCAGCGATTGAAAGGTGCTGTAGCTGCTTATAATTTTGGGTCTAAAAACGTTCAAAGCCTGGAAAAGATGGATCAGGGCACCACCGGCCATGATTATTCTTCAGATGTATGGGCACGGGCAAGATACTATGCTGGTTTAAAGACGTTTGAGGGTGAAGGTGTCTTGAAAGAAGAGGTTATAGCCAGAGAAATCACGATGCCAGCATTAACGAGAGAGGAAGCCGAGGCAGAGAATTCCATTATTAGTGCATCGGTAGGTAAGCCTAACGATGCTTCTAAGAAGTTAGAAGTACATACGGAGAATATCAATTTTACTGCTGATTTGCGACTTATGCAGGATAGGCTTTTGGAACTTGGTTTATTGACCCGGACAGCCTATGACAAAGAGTATAACGCAATGGTAGTAAGTGTCCCTGCAAAACTTAAAACGAAAGGGCTTGAAGGCTCGGAAAATGAAGCTAATACTACAGATAGTCAGGAAATCATTCGTAAACAGGTACTTCCTGATCAGATACCACTGACTATAGAGGCCATAACAACTTTTCAGCGAGAGGTGCAACGAGGTACTGTTGATGGCAGAATAGACCCGGGAGGAGGTACTATAAGAGCGCTTATGGATAGTTCTTTAACCCCGGAGTTAGTGTCTGCAAAGCAGGAAAAGTATAAACAAGACAAGGCAGAAGAAGAAAAGAAAGCCAGGGAAGAGGCCGCTGAAAAGGCCAGAATAGAGGCTATTAAGAATGAGCCTGCTACTGAGGAAAACGCGCTAAGGCTTCTGCGAGGAATCTATACACCTGAATTAAGGGGGTACACTAACCTTTTGCTTAAGTATGGCCAACATAACCCTAGACTCGCAAGGGAGATTCTGAGGGTGTTGAGCAAGCAAGATGGAGGAATTGCAAACCTTCTTTCAATTATTTCATCTTTAAAGACACAAGAACTACCAAACATTCCTGTCCGCATCCTGGAACAGCTTATAGTTGAGGCTGGGGATTATAAAATACCACTTTTATATTCACATG
>NZ_SMLW01000194.1 GCF_009711405.1 Fulvivirga kasyanovii
AGTCGCCAATTTCGAAATTTCCTATATCGTCGGATACGTCTCCGTAGGCACCAAAAGCCGTAAAACCAAGCCAGGGGATGACCTGTTTTCTATATTCAACCTGCACAGCCATTTGCTGATCATCACGAAAACGGCCATTATAGTAGCCTCTCATAATGTTTTCACCACCTAGCTGGGCCATCTCACGAAAGGGAATGTTACCGGTATTAAACTCTCCAAAATACTGCGCTGCAATAACATCACCATTTTTAAGCATCCAGTACCTTCTCAGGTCCACTGTATACCTGTTAAAATTAAAGTCTCCTCCCAGGGCCTCTCCATGAAAGAAGGTTGAAAACTGGAGGAAAACTCCTTTGGAAGCGTTAAGTACATTATTACGAGTGTCGTAAATCGTGGAAAACCCTAAACCTGAATTGGTGCCGGCTCCGCTGTAGATGAAGGGTATATCATCAACAAGATTTTCAGGCTCATACTCGATGTCATACAGGTAATTATAACGGTACTGAGGACCGATAAATAAAGATTTCCTGACCTGCCGGAGTACACGCTCCTGAAATATGAAGACTTTATAGCCCAACTCTTCTTCAAGGTCTTTGTCAGTATCGTTACCCACACCGTAATAAAGTATTGGAAAGTCGTAAAAGCTCAGCTCTCCGGAAAGGGCATACTTTTCATCTTTCGTAAAGAGATTGTTTCTGGTACGCAGAATAATCTGATTATTCAAAGTGTAAGCCGCCAGTACTTCAGCATTTGAGTTGCGGGTTGTCTTTCGGTCTCCCAGGTTAAACACGCCCGATACCAGTCCCCCAAAACCTAACCGGGTTTCTGGAGTATAAAATAAGGCCGGAAGAGGTGTTATCTTCAGTTTTTTCTGGCGCCGCACAGTATCGGACTGCTGCCCTGTTGCGGATAGTGAAGCGGTTAATGCCACAATAACTAAAAGGACTGAGACAAGGTATGAGTTATGTAGTTTCAACAATATTATTTTTAGCTTGTAACCGCTAAAAGTAGGTATTTTCAGGAAGAGCGCAAATTGTGGCAAGGTGGCAGTTGATTACGCTTGCCTACACACCTACAATTTCAGTACATTTAATTGATATAATATACTTTGCTAAGGGAATCCACTGGAAAATGATGATCCTCCTTAAAAAGCCAAGTAGTTCACCTCTTTTTAAGACCTTTGTCTATTTTTGCTTTCTCCATAATTTCATCATTTAGCTTACATTCAACCTTTCTTAATAATTTTAAAATATGCACCAGACGACACTCCGACTTGAGCAACTGCTAACCGAAGCCTCCAATTACATCACAAGTAATTCGCTTTCACAATTTGATATCAAACCCTCTCCTGATAAGTGGTCAAAAAAAGAAATACTGGGGCACCTCATAGATTCCGCAATTAATAATTTACAACGCTTTACGGAAATCCAATTCTCAAAAAAACCTTATCAGGTAAGGTCTTACGAGCAAGACCTGCTAGTCAAGGCCAATGCATACCAAAGTGCTGATATTAGTGAGTTGCTTAATGTTTGGCTAGCCTTAAATACAAGGATCAAAGAAATAATAAAACAGCAAACAGAAGTATCATTAAATTATTCGCTCTTATTGCCCAATGGAGAAGAGAATGATTTGAGATTTCTGATCGATGATTATATTGATCACCTGGAGCATCATCTTAAGCAGATCATGGCTTAAAAGATGACTTTTATAGCAGGTTCACCGCGGTAAAGGTATCCGTTCCCTACTTTGATCGTACCCGGATTGACGCGGAGTCCTTTGCCAAGAGACTCCACTCGGAAATGGTGGTTAAAAAAGAATTGTATTGTAGTTGACCCTCCTTGGTAAGCATTCACTACTGATACGTAAAAAATAAAATAAGGAAGTCTCTCATC
>NZ_SMLW01000236.1:0-2219 GCF_009711405.1 Fulvivirga kasyanovii
ATTATGTTTGTATGCGTTGCATATTTGGAACGCACATACAACAAAAGTTAACCAAACCCTTTAAATTCAGAAGCAGATGAAAATTAGAAAAGTTACTGTTATCGCTCTCATGGCCATATTTGGACTGGCTTTTACTTCATGTCAGGAGAATGAAATTAATCCTGTAAATGATCAAGTTCTAAATACAGAAGGCAATGATGGACATGAGTTAGGACCGGAAGATGATTAATCAAGGGAGACTAAGGAGTTTTTCTTATGTATGTAAGTTTTGCTATAGATAAGCACGTTGATTATTGTAATAATACCGACATCTTTGTTCGGTATTGTTACAACTTTTAATCAACCTGAATAAACCCACTTTTACTTATGCCGAGATTGTTAGCTCCGGCTGTTTTCAGTTTACTGCTATGGACAGCTTGTACCCAGGAAGAGAATTATGATCCCGCCCCAGCAAAACCAGAAATTTTAGAGAATGTTTATCAAAACTATCTTGACCACTATAAAGAACCAATTATAGCCTTTGAGTTGCTTGAGAAGTTGAAAACTTTAGCAGTAGAATTAGAAAGTAAAGAATACTTGGCTAGGTACTATGAAAATTATGGTTACCTCAATAGACAGAATAATCAATACGGAGAAACCATCAAATCATACAAACTGGCTCTAACTCTGTACAACCAATTAAACGACTCACTGAAACAAGCTAAGTTAGCCTTGAATTTGGGTAATGTTTACCGATTAGTAGAGAGAGTTGAAGATGGTCTACTTCATCTTGAAAAAGCTGAAAAAATATATGTTCGATTGAATAAAGTTGAAAGGCTTCCTTTGGTATATGAAAATATGAGTTTGTTGTATATGAACGATGGTAAGTATCCCTTAGCAGAAAGTTACATTATAAAAGGCAGTCAAGTTAGTAAAGTGCTTGCCTCTGATTATTGGATTTATAATTATCATAACCTATATGGAGAATGGTACTTTCGGCAACAACGGTTCGATGAAGCCATAAAAAGTTTTGAAGAAGGCTTAGCATATTTAAATGACAAACAGCAGTTGGAAAAGGCCTATCTACATGGAAATATAGGGGAGAGCTATATGAAGGCCGGTGAACTTGCCAAAGCTGAAACGTGGTTGAATGAAGCCCTGCAAATAAAGAGCTCTTTGACAGATGCCGATAAGCGAGCTAATTATAATTATTTAGGAGAATTGGCCGTACTCAAAGGTGATTATAAAGAAGCTCTAAATTATTATGATCAGGTGGTAGAATTGTCAGCATCGGATAATGAATTACTTTCCGAAGAACTGGATGCGGCTTTGGATGCCATTCGAGACCTGAACAACAATGCATCTGTTCGTGCCAGTGGAGTTGTAATACCTGTTGAAAAGTATAGTTTGATCAGGGACAGAAAGGATAAGATGTTGGAGGAACAGATCAGGCTGATACAATCGAAGTATGATCAGGAAAGTATAGAGAAAGCAGAATTGGAAATTGCCCACCTGAAAGAATCAGAGCAGCATAAGGAGGATATTGCACAATTTGAGAAAAAGACGTTCACCTTTCAGCTAAGCACATTGGTGACCGCCTTACTGGTAGTGTTATCCTGTTTATTGATCATAGCTATCATAAAAAAGCACCGGAAAGAAAAAAGGAGACTGGCCGGTTACGAGTCTGGCCTGCAGGTTATGATGGATAAATATGGCGTGAGTAGCATTGCGGAATTGCGTGAGCTTCTTTCCCGAATGTCGGAATAACCAAAGAGGTCTATACCCGGTGTAGCGGTGGCAAGTTTTGAAATGTATATTCAACAAAAGTTAACCAACCCCTTTAAATTCAGAAGCAAATGAAAATTAGAAAAGTTACTGTTATTGCACTCATGGCTCTATTTGGACTGGTTTTTACCGCATGTCATGAGGAGGAAGTTATTCCTGGTACTGATAATGTACTTAACACAGAAGGTAATAATGATGGACACACTCTAGGGCCGGAAGATGATTGATTGGTGTTTTGAAATGCATATTCAACAAAAATTAACCAAACCTTTAAACTCAGAAGCAAATGAAAATTAGAAAGGTTACTGCTATTACACTCGTGGCTTTATTTGGACTGGCTTTTACTGCATGCCATGAGGAGGAAATTAACCCTGCACATGATCAACTTTTAAGGACAGAAGGAGATAAAGGGGATGAGTCAGGTCATGGAGAATTTTAATGCAGCATATAAATAA
>NZ_SMLW01000236.1:2549-2867 GCF_009711405.1 Fulvivirga kasyanovii
TAGCTTTTAGTGCCTGCCAGGAGGGTGAAATTAACCCTGTAAATGATCAACTTTTAAAGACAGAAGGTAATGAAGGAGAGGTTAATGGTCCAGAGGAATTTTGACCTCATCAACTTATCAGACATGTCTTAAACACCATAAGAAACCCCAATTAGTTTTCGATTTACTTGAATTAACTACAAGAAGCCAATGCCATTAGTCATTTTCTTTGGGTACTAGCTTTTCAGCATTGCGCAGAAACTTGTTGAAGTCAGTTATAAATTTTTTAAGCTCGGCATTTTCTTTTTTATACTTCTCATTTTCTTGCAGGCACAAGGT
>NZ_SMLW01000093.1 GCF_009711405.1 Fulvivirga kasyanovii
ACATTCGATTGTACTCACCCTGAAAATAAGCCGATTTAAAAATGGCTAATGTATCCTGGAATGCAGGAATCTAAAGTATTTGAAAGGGTGGACACCCTCTATGCCGATTTTTACAATCGGCATGTCTCCCTCAAGGGAGAAGTTTAGCCGGTGCGCATTAGTTGTTAGTGGGGTAGCTTTAGCAGGTGCTTTCCAGTTGGGGATTCCGAATATTTTCTCCGCTACTCTGCGAAAATTTCGGAATGACGAGACTTGGAGTGTTTCTTAAAAAAATCGAAGTCATAGCATTATCAAACTCCCTCTTCCGTGTCGGAGAGGGCATGCCTGCCTTAAAAGTCACCTGATTGTAATATTATATGGTGTTTGAAATCTTCCTAAAGGTCCTTGGTCAAATAACCTTTTAATGCTCTCTGGATCACTTGCTGAAATTGTGTCTTTCTTATTGATTATCATTATAGCTTCAAATGGAATATCATTGTCGAGTCCTCCAATTGCCGCGCCCACCTGCATACCTTCTTTTGCTGCTAGTTCATAAACATCAAATCCATCATTTGTCGATAATACCTTTTGCTTTTCCGTTATGAAATGGAGGTTCTTCTTAACCAGAATTGTCGTCATTTCA
>NZ_SMLW01000030.1 GCF_009711405.1 Fulvivirga kasyanovii
CTTTTGCCGATTGCTATTAACAACTGTCTTTCAGCAAAGAGGTGAAAGTTTTAGGGTCTCCTCAGATAGGGATAAAATTCCCGCATGGGGAATCATAATGCCTCTAAATATGTTCAAACATGTATGTTTAGACATTTTTTGCTGAAATACATGTGTTTGGCATACTACTTGTTTTTAAAGTTAATGGTTAGGTTGAAAAGTAAAGCTGTATAAATTCGTTTTTAGTTGGTTTTAGCATGTACAGCTAGGCCGTCCCCTGGTTAGGGACGGCTTCTTT
>NZ_SMLW01000543.1:0-1082 GCF_009711405.1 Fulvivirga kasyanovii
ACTGACTCTACAGTAAGCGAAGATAGGAGGCCAGAAATTAAAGATCATAAACCTGCCCCAACCTTTTCACTGGTGGATATATCAAAATTCCCTTATAAACAACTTGACTCAACGTACTTTGACTGGGAGCTTTACAAAACCCTGCCATTAATTACTGAGTTTGTGAATAATGGATATGGTGAAGGTAGATACTACAGTGATCAAACATTTTCAGATAATTTTAACAGCTATATTTTTGCAGTTTTGGAAGGTGGAGATTGTGGCCCTGGACTATGGTTGGTTAATTGTAAAGGGGATGAAGTACTTTCCCAACATACCTTATTTGACGAATGTGGGTGGGAGAATGGAAGCCACGTTAGTTCAACATCATTTCTGAACGATTCTACTTTTAAGGTAACCACTAATGCACAAGGTAAAATGCAGGATAAGGAGGGGAATTATATCATAGATTCTTTAACAATTAGAATTTATAGCAGAACATATTTCATTAGTTCAGAGGGGAAAATTGAGCAGATAGACGAGTCCGATACTACTTGGAATAAACTGAAGAATTAAGACGACAAGTGACTCTAAGGTTGAAGTCTTTTCCATAAAAAAGACGAAAGTAGTATTACCTTCATATTGAAGTAAGCATTTGAAAGATTAGAGTTGCTTTTACGCTAATTACCATGCCACTTTATCAAAAACCTCGATTGCGGCCAAATCAGCCAGTAAAAGGTTCGATATTTGTCCCCGAGGGGCTACGAAAGGCCGATTGTCGCGAGATGATCGGCTTTTTTGTTTTAAATTTAGGTTCGTGAGTCCATGACCAAAGGTGAAAGTGCTTGCAATCAATCCAAGTAGCATACAGTGTTCCACCTAAGTATTGGCGTTAATTACATACTGGAATGATAAGATATCTATTTATAATATTAGTAGCCTTTTCTTGTAATTCAACAGAATCAAGACGAGACTTTAAGAACAACGATGATAAAATAACTGACTCTACAGTAAGCGAAGATAGGAGGTCAGAAATTAAAGATCATAAATCTGACCCAACCTTTTCACTGGTAGATATATCAAAATTCCCTTATAAACAACTT
>NZ_SMLW01000543.1:1092-12613 GCF_009711405.1 Fulvivirga kasyanovii
GCGAGGGGCTACAAATAAAAGGCTTGAATCAAACGATTCAAGCCTTTTTGGTTTGTGTCACCTTAACTTATCGCGTCATCCCGAACTTGATCCGGCCCCCCCTAATCACAGTAGAATTTGCTATTGAGCAACTACTATTTCGAAGGCCGATTACTCAAAAGTGATCGGCTTTTTGATTTTTAAGTATTTGGGTTCTATAAATCACCTATGTACACTAGTCGCTAAATATACCCAACCTTAGGTATTGACATCGTGATTTTACAGCACTAGATTTAATGTTGATCATTGTAAAAATGGCCTGAATTTTAAGAAAAACGCATAATTTTCTGATAAGCAGGAGGTTGGAAAAAGGAAGCGGCCAGGGAGTTATGTTGTTTGTTCAATTATGGTGATCATACTGACTTAATGCATTTAATTCTACCATAAAAATCATACTATGACCACACCAACCACCACCAGACCAGGACTAAGTAAAGCTCAAGCTCAAACTGCTATTGATTATTTCAAAAAAATACATCCGGAAGAACAGCAAAATATAAGTCAGCATAATGATGAAATTCTAATGCATTTGCAAAAAGGAACCATGCCGGATACCGGCTCTCCAATGCTTGCCATACAATATGTGGTACAGCCGCAGCCAATTGAGACCTTAGAGTTGCAACAAGAAGGGGATGACGCCTGTACGGCTCAGGTAATTAAAGTATCGATGGATACTATAATGTTTCTCATGTCTGTTTTGAGTATTTCTTCTGCCTGTGATAAAATCACGAAAGACTGTTTCGGGGCCATGCAAGGCGAGGAGATAATGAATGAGTTTCAGGTTTCCATCAGGGTACTGGCTAACGCTTCAGATGATATGAGTAAGGCCAGGGCTTTATTTAACATGATCTCATTGGTTTGGCATACTGTAGGCTTAGCTGTTTACGATTCTATCAAATCTAATACACCGTGGTATGAGTGGGTCATCTATGGTGCCTTTCTTGCTGCTCAATTGGCAGCGTCATTTGCTTCAGGCGGGCTCTTCCTGATTGGTAAAATAGTATTGATGCTGGATAATGCCGCTCAGTTAATACTCGATGCAGTAAAATTGCCGGGTGATTGTGAAAGCACTCCACAAAAAACGCTCCCATCATCACAGATTTCATTGTCAACCTCCATCCCGGGAGGAATGTCTATTATGGGTGATACCAGTCCGGCAGTAGCGGAATTTTTTAATGAATTATACATTTTCTGGAACGGTTCGGCAGGGGATGGCATATGGTTCACCAAGTTTGATGGTCAGGAGTGGTCTTCACAGCAATCGCTAGTCAAAGCATGCGGAGGAATGAGCATGATGTCCAAGTCAAGTCCTTCTGTTACCTATTATGATGAGAAACTGTGGGTTTTCTGGAATGGCTCAGCAGGAGATGGCATGTGGTTTTCAACATTTGATGGTGTTAGTTGGTCAGCGCAGCAATCTGTCGCCAATCTTTGTGGGGGTATGACCATGATGGGTTATTCCAGTCCTTGTGCTGCTCAGTTCAATGACAAACTTTATATTTTCTGGAATGGAGCAGGTAATTGCATTTGGTTTACCACCTTCGATGGTCAGAAATGGACGTCGCAACAATCAGTTTTATCCTTAATCAAGGATATGGGGGTAATGGAACAGACAAGTCCTGCCGCCATTCAGTATAACGGCAAGTTATATTTGATTTGGAATGGATATGGAAAGGATGGTCTATGGTTTACAGTATTTGATGGTCAAAACTGGTCCGCTCAGTCATCGATATCCCAATTGATTGGAGGTATGGGCGTCATGGACCTTACGAGTCCAGCGGTTTGTATATTCAATAGTGCATTGAGTGTTTATTGGAATGGCTCAGCTAACGATGGTATTTGGTTTACAGCATCTGATGGGAGTAAGTGGCTTTCTCAGGGATCTATATTAAAGCTTATTAATGGTATGGGAGTAATGCAAAATACCAGCCCGGCTTCATGGGTCTTTAAAAACAAACTCTATAACTTATGGACGGGATCGGGTAATGATGGGGTTTGGTTTGCTACTTTTCCGATAGGTTCTATGGGAACATTAGAATTGAATCAAAAATAGGCGGTAATTAAATTATCAACTTGCCATGGCACGAGGCATTTAGTAGTGTCCTTTGCTTTGTTTTAATATCGAGCAGAGTTTTTTTTCTGTTGGTTGCATCAAATGCCTTTAGGCTGAGCACGTTAAGCTTTCCTGAAAGGAACTCTGAGACAGTGTTCTTCCAAGTATTCCATCAGCGTGACTTGGAAGCATATATAAAATCAGCATGGACATCTCACATTATAGAATTTGTTAACACAATGTTCGATTTTGAAAAACTTGCTGTCTACCAAAAAGCTAAAGCATTTAACAGCAAGATTAAGATGCAAACCAGTGTAGCTTACAGGTGCTGCACAGGCGTTAGCAATAGGCTCAATGCAGTTGAGCTGAAATTAAGCTGGCTGGAATAGATACATTAAAAGGCTACATTTTACAATTCAGATCCAATTAACGATGATTCAGGTCAAAGTCCTTTCATAAATTGGAAATCAATCTGCATTTTGCCGATAGTTAGACGGGCAATATGCTTGTACGCATACCAATTGAGATTTGAATGTTCACAAATAAAGAAAAACGCATAAAATACCTGGGTTTCGATGATAAATGGTTCACTGTTATAGGTGTTTTGCTTTTGGGCTTATCGGTAAGCTATGTCTTTAATGTAGACGCAGTACATCTCATCACTATTGAACTTACCTTCACCATTGTAGCGGCTTTATTTTTTTCTACATGTGATTGGTTGATCAATAGGTCCATCTTAATACGTTTAAGAATTATATATCCCAGCTTAAAGGATAGTATTAAACGGATAACCCTGCTTTTTATCATCACCTTAATTACGGTGACTTTAGTTGATTTTCTAGGGGTAAGCCTCATTTCTCTGCTCTCAGAGCATGTCAGCTATGATTTTCAGGAAAGAGCCCGATCATTGTTAGTAGTCGTTTTTCTCACTACTATGATCATGGCCATTTATGAAGCTATTTATTTCTTTGTGTTGCTAAAAAAATCAGTCAGGGAAGAAGAACAGGCAAAGCAAGCAATCATACAAGCCGAACTTGACACCCTTCGTAATCAGGTACAACCCCACTTTTTCTTCAATTCGTTGAACACATTGCGAGATATAATAGACCAAAGCCCCAAAGAGGATGCAAAGCAATTTGTCGACAAACTATCAGAAATCTATCGCTTTTTACTGGAATCAGGCAGTACCCATTTGATTTCTTTGAAAGAGGAGCTGAAGTTTACGAAAGCCTATATTCACGTACAATCAGAACGATTTGGGGAAAACCTACAGTTGAATTGGAACATCCCCGAAGCCTTGGAGCATAAGCTGATTGCACCGATGAGCCTCCAGTTACTCTTAGAAAATGCCATTAAACACAATGTGATTTCCAGGGCTAAACCGCTGGAGATCAACGTTAAAATTGTGGATGATTTGATTGTGGTCGCGAATAAAATCCAAAAAAAATCCACACAATTACCTTCCACCAAAATGGGGTTGAAAAATATTGAAAAGCGCTATACGCTCATCTCAGACAGATCAGTGGAAATAGTGAATGATGGCAGTCAATTTTCCGTTGCCCTCCCCTTGTTGAACAATAGTATGCTTAAAGAATGACTATGCAAATATTAATCATCGAAGACGAAATTAGGGCGGTTAGCCAATTGCAACTCATGTTGAAAGCCTGTGACTTTAACTTCGAATTGCTCGAAATCATCGATACGGTTGAAGATGCTGTGCTGTGGTTTCAACAAAATGAAACTCCTGATCTGGTATTTATGGACATCCAACTGGCCGATGGATTAAGCTTCGAAATTTTTCAGAAAACAACCGTAAAAGCGCCTATTATTTTTACAACCGCCTTTGACCAATACGCCATTCAGGCTTTCAAGGTAAACAGTGTCGACTATTTACTGAAGCCCATACAAAAAGATGATTTAAAAGGAGCACTTGACAAATTCCTCGAATCGAATAAGTCTTCTGCATTAGATACTGCCACGTTAAAGCAATTACTCAGTGACTTGCAAGTACCTGTTGAAAGAGAGGGCATATTGGTTAAATCCGGTAACGGATTTGTACAGCTTAAAATATCCGACTTACTCTATTGCTATTCTGAGGATAGCATCACGTTTGGTGTTACGCTGAATAAACGATTTATTATTGAAGAGACGATAGATGAACTCTTTGCCACACTGGATCATACAAAATTTTTTAAAATCAATCGTGGACAAATAGTTGCTAAATCTTCCGTTTTGAAAATAGAACCTTATTTCAATCACAGAGTGAAACTTTCTGTGACCAATCCGAAGGATCAGGAGTTTATTGTAAGCAGGCCAAAAACCAGCGATTTCAAGAAATGGATGAACGGGTAATACAGCCTGTTACAATTCAACCAGCCTTAGCGATAGTCCAGCATAAACAGCTTTCTAAGCGCGTAGATCAAATTGATATTGCACTCATATCAATTTAAAAAAACAGAAAGATGAAAGCTCTTAAAAAAACAATCTTCGTATCCGTATTACTATTATTACTTATACTCTCAAACGGTCAATATGCAGTCTTTTTTGCCATTTGGCTGGCCCTGCCCATGCTTCTTTTTACCGTCAGAAAACTAAAAAGATGGCAAGGCTTCTTGTTTGCATTTCTTGCCTTAGGGGTTAGTTATTATATAGGTTTTGATGTTGTACCCTTTTTACCTGTTACTGTATCAATTATCATCGCTGCAGTTTTTAGTGTATTTGCCTCTATACCCTATTTAATTGATTCTTTTTTCTCAAAAAACAGAGGTTCACTTCTGAGTACATTAATATTTCCTTGTTCTGCAGTTTTATTAGAATACGCTTATCATCTGATTAATCAATATGGGAATTGGGGTCATTTTGCTTATTCGCAACAGTCACAGCACCTTTTACTACAATCTATTTCCGTTTTCGGAATGGGATATATCACATTTTTGATCTTTTGGTTTGCGGCAGTGGCCAATTGGGTATATGAGCAACGTCATCATCAGCGAAGCTTCAAAAAGGGAGTATTTGCCTATAGTCTTGTGCTAGGTTTGACATTTATATATGGTGGTTATAGAATAGCATTTCAGAAATCCAATGCAGAAACTATCCGTATCGCTTCTATTTCAGCATCAGATGACTATACACTTAATTTTTATCTGGAAGGTCTAAATGACGATGAAAAAGGAGATGAAAATAAAATAGAAGCAAAGAGACAGATAACAAGAACAAATCAGCATCTACTTGAAAGAAGTGTTGCTGAGGCTAAAGCAGGGGCCAAAATAGTCTTTTGGGCTGAGGGTAATGGTGCTATATTAAAGGAAGACGAACAAGATCTATATAGAAAAGCGAGTAAGATAGCTTCTGATCAAAAGATATATCTGGGAGTGGGTGTGGCTGTACTCGATCACACGAAGGCTAAATATCTTGAAAATAAGTTTGTTGTGTTTGATACTGCCGGAAATAAAGTAATTGATTACTGGAAAGGTATCTCCGTTCCGGGTGTTGAAGCGGAGATCAGCAATAATAAGGCTACAGGAATTCAAAAGGCAGTAACACCGTATGGGACTATTGCCGGAGTCATATGCTTTGATCTGGATTTTCCCGAATACATAAGGCAAGTAGAAGGGGCCGATATTCTTTTAGCACCCAGTAATGATTGGAAAGAAATTGACCCAATTCACACGGAGATGGCCAGGTTTAGGGCTGTTGAACAAGGTGTAAACTTGATTCGTCAAGCTAGTCATGGATTGTCTGTGGGAACCGACTATACAGGAAAAGTAATCAGCAAAATGGATCACTTTACAGCCAATGATAAAACGCTTATCACACATCTACCCACAAAAGGAGTTGATACCATATATGCTGTAATCGGAGATAGCTTCATTGTTTTTTGTTTACTAATGGTTGTCTTAACAGGAGTAGCTCTTAAAAAACGGATTCCTGGAAAATCCAGGCATTCGCTTTAAACCTTCAATAGGAAGGTATACAGCTAGTAGCACCAATAGATAAGCTCAATTAGCTGATTGGACTGTGAGTAACATTCAGAGGGAAGTTATCTTTATCCGAATCCCATGAGAAATAAATCACCATTGCAGCCCATATAGTGATTTAGGGCATTGATTAGCTTAAAGGGGTAAGATGATTTAGAAAAGTGTCTTATCTGTTGAATTTTGGGAATTGCAAAGCTGCAAAGACTGAATTATTAGTAAATTAATTAATCATAAGAAAAGTAATATATTTTTTATTATTTGTGCTATCTATGTAACCTGACAAGCAGCGTTTAAATTCCCGGGTTATTAACAGGGTTGGGTTTCTATAAGTGCTTCTTCGTAAAACATCTTGACTGCTTAATCTGTTTGAAGAAAACATAATATGATGCAAAAACTGAAATTGACGGTAGGAATAGGTGCCTCTGCCGGAGGCTTAAAGGTGTTGAAAGAACTGGTCCGTACCTTTCCTCCGGAGACTCCTATGGCTTTTATAATAGTTCAACACCTCGACCCCACACACGAAAGTGTGCTTACCGAACTATTGAGCAAGGAGTCAGCCTTGTCAGTTCATGATGCTCAAAATGGACAGGCAATAGAAGCCGGCCATATATATGTCATCCCACCTAACGTTTATCTTGAAGTTAATGATGAAAAAATCAAACTGAAAGATCCGGAACATCCTCACGGTTTCCGAAAAGCTGTTGATCACCTGTTCCGTTCACTGGCCAAAGAATGTAAAAATGCATGTGCCGGAATAGTGCTTTCCGGAGCAGGCAGTGACGGTACTGCCGGTTTACGCGCTATTAAAGCTGCCGGAGGCCTGTCACTTGCGCAAGATCCAAATACCGCTGAGCACCATAGTATGCCTCAATCGGCTATAGAAGCGCACGTTGTAGATAAAGTAGTCTCTATTAAAGAAATCTATAAAACACTTGATAGCTACGTCAATCATCCTCTTTCCTTTAAAGGCCAAGGAAAGGAAAAACGAACTATGGGTGTTGAAAACCTGGAAGAGATCACCGCGATTCTCAAAGAGTATGCAGAATTTGATTTAAGACAATATAAACCAGCAACAATCCAACGCAGGATTGCCAGGCGCATGAGCCTTACCGAAACTATCAAATATAGTGAGTATCTACAAACTCTTCGTGAAGATGAAAAGGAAAGGGAGCAACTAACGAAAGACTTACTTATAAATGTCACTGACTTTTTCAGGGATCCGGAAGCTTATGAAATATTGGAAGAAACAGTATTGCCTGAAATAATCAATAAAGTTAGTTCAGAAAAGGATATTCGGGTCTGGGTTCCGGGGTGCGCCAGTGGTGAAGAAGCTTATTCTATCGCCATTCTATTACTAGAGGTGTTGGATAAACTAAAGAAAAAGAATGATGTCAAAATATTTGCTACAGATATTGATGAAGATGCGATAAAAACGGCAAGAAAAGGTATGTACCCTGCCAGTATAGCAGGAGAAGTGCCAAAAAAATTTCTGGATAAATACTTTGTAAAGTATGAAAATTACTACAAGATAAAGGGGCATGTTCGTGATCTTATTTCTTTTGCAACTCAAAATGTAGCTACTCACCCGCCGTTCTCCCATATCCATCTTGTAAGTTGCAGGAACCTGTTGATCTATCTTAAGAAAGAAGTGCAGGAAAGGGTACTCGATTCTTTTTATTTTTCACTGGAGGGTGACTCCTACTTATTTTTGGGTAGCTCCGAATCCTTTGGGAACAGGTCTCACTTTTTCAAACCAGTTTCAAAAAAATGGCGAATATATAAGAAGATACCTGGCCACGAAGAAAAAAGGGGCTATCAAGCTTCACATTCGGGCGGACACCTCAAAAGCAACTCCGACCGACAGGTTACAGTTAAAGAGCGTAAGGGGCGGGTTACTGTTACACGGTCGGAAAGAATTAGAAAGTCAATATTAAAAGCAGTAGTCCCTCCTATGATAGTTGTTGATCGTGAAAATCATGTGCTTTACTATCATGGGGAGCTAAAGCCATATTTGATTGTCCCTGCAGGTGAACCGCGCAATGATATCACCCAACTTGTACTTCCGGAAATACGATCCCGATTGCGCAGTGGATTGTATAAGGTAAAGAAAAGTGGTGAAAAGCTTAATTTTCACTGTGACATCTCTTCTGAAGGGAAAAAAAATTATCATAAAAGGACAATATGCCTTGAACTGATGCCTTTGGACGATGAACACCTGATGGAAGAGGCTATAGGTATAGTATTTAAAGAACTCGATGAGGTTGATGAACATATAGAAGGGTTGACGAGCGCTGATGAAGCGCATGTAAGCCAAAACCTGGAATTGGAACTTGCTGAAACTAGGGAAGAGCTTCAGAATACTATAGAAGAGCTTGAAACAACTACCGAAGAGCTTAAGGCGTCACATGAAGAGGCTCTTTCTACCAACGAAGAGCTTCAGTCTGCCAATGAAGAGCTTGAAGCCAGTTCTGAAGAGTTACGGTCCTTAAATGAGGAGTTGAGTACGGTAAATTCTCAGCTAAAAGAAAAGATACAGCAGTTGCAAAATGCAAACAACGATGTAGAGAACTTCTTTGCCAGTACGGACCTGCCTACTATATTCCTTAATCCGGAGCTGGAGATTCAAAGGTACACTCCTGCTGCAGAACAGCTTTTGAAAATGGGTCCCAGGGATATAAGTCGTCCGATATACTCTTTAGGTAGAGATTTGGTTGATGATGATCTTGCAGAGGAATGTAAAAGGGTACTGCATAATTTTCAGCCCATAAGAAAGGAGAAGCGCTCCTATGATGGCAGGTGGTACATTCGGCAGATAACACCATATAGGACAGAGGAGCGCAAAATTGAGGGAGTAGTACTGGTCTTTCAGGATGTGACCGAAATCAAAAACCTTTCACAACGGGCAGAGGGGCGAGAGCGACAGCAATCGGTGGTGGCAAAACTGGGAATGCTGGCCCTTACCGGTACAGAGCCAAAAGAATTGATGCACCAGGCTGTGCGACAGGTTGCACATGTGCTGAACGCTGACTATTGCAAAGTATTAAAGTATCAGCCCGAACAACAGAACCTGCTTATGGTAGCTGGTGTAGGGTGGCAGGAAGGTTTGGTTGGGGAAGCAACTGTCCCCGATGACAGAACATCACAGGCCGGATATACCTTATTGGCTAATGAGCCGGTTATCGTCAAAAAATTATCAGAAGAAAAGCGGTTTTCTGGCCCCGATCTACTGATCAACCATAGGGTAGTCAGTGGCATGAGTTGTGTCATCAACCACTCAGACCCTCCGTTCGGTGTATTGGGAGTACACAGCACAAAATATGCAGAATACACAATAGATGACGCTAATTTTCTGGTGTCAGTAGCTAATATGTTATCTACAGCGGTAAGGACTAAAGAACATCAGGAAAAACTTTATAATAGTGAGGAACAGTTTAGAAGTATGGCAAACGCCATTCCTCAACTTGCGTGGATGACAGATAAAACGGGATACATATTCTGGTACAACCAACGGTGGTATGACTATACAGGTACTTCCTTAGATACCATGAAAGGCTGGGGGTGGCAGAAGATTCATCATCCGGACCATGTTGATCGTGTTACCGAAAAGTTTAAAAAGCACCTGAAGCTGAAGGAGGAGTGGGAAGATACATTCCCTTTACGAAGTGCTACAGGAGATTACCGGTGGTTCCTCTCTAGGGCTATGCCTATAACCGACCAGGAGGGAACTATTATTCGCTGGTTTGGAACCAACACGGATATTACAGAACAACGAGAACTGGAAGCTTCCCTTAAAGATGCTGTATTACGTTTGGAAGAGACTGACAAACGGAAAAATGAGTTTCTGGCTATTCTGGGGCATGAATTGCGTAATCCCCTTGCTGTGCTTAAAGGAAGCGCAGAAATTGTGGAAGCCGGTATCGCCAAAGCAGAGAATGTAATCGACACTATGTCCAGAAGCATCAATACCATGACCAAGCTTTTGGACGATCTTCTGGATTTATCCAGGGTATCCCGCAATAAAATAAGGTTACAATTGGAGCTGGTAAATATCAGTGAGATATTTAGCAGCAGATTACTCACCATACGTAAGCAGTGTGACAAAAAAAATCAAAAACTGGATCTGGATATTGAAAATAATCTTTATATCAATGCAGACCCTGCACGCCTGGAACAGATTTTTTCAAATTTGCTGAGCAATGCCTGCAAGTACACACCAGAAGGTGGTCATATTCAAGTGAAAGCCTGGAAGCAAGACAAATACGTTTGTATTAAGGTTACGGATAATGGTTTTGGTATCCAGCCTGATCAATTGAACAATATTTTTGAGCCATTTTACCAGGTTACTCCTGAGGGAACGGCTGCATCAGGTCTTGGTATTGGCTTGGCCCTGGTCAAAAACCTTGTTGAATTGCATGGTGGTACTATTTCAGTCAACAGTTCTGGCTCCGGCAATGGCACTACTTTTGAAATATGCTTTCATGTGGCCAACCGTAGTGCCCAACTGAATCGATCAAAAGAAGATAAGGTTCAAAAAGAAATACCTGAAGGTATTGTGGTTGTTTTAGTTGATGATAATCCTGATATTTTAGCAACTTTCTCCAAGATTTTAGAAAAACATAAGTGTGAGGTGTATTCCACGGACAATGGGAGAGATGCTGTAAAATTGATACAGGATAAGGAACCAACGGTGGCATTTGTTGATATTGGGTTGCCGGATATGTCAGGTTACGAAGTTGCGAGTGCACTACGAAAAAGTGGATACACAAACTGTTTGATCGCTGCATCTGGCTATAGCCATAAAGAAGCGCAGGAAAAAGCTATAGAAGCAGGGTTTAATCAGCACTTATCAAAGCCCTACAGTGCCAAAGAAATAGGTTATATATTGATCGAAAACAACAGTAACTAACTAAGCAAGAATCAGCCTAATGGCCATGGTCTAATATTACATATGACACTCCCCCGGGAGGGTGAAGTCTAGTAAGAAAAAGGTCGATATTTGTTCCCTTTCCGCTACAAAGCAGAAAGAAAAACGAGCAAGAGCGAGGTTTTCACTTTGGGTGGCTCCTATTGCTAACTTGAGGGAGATCCAGAATCTGATCTCCGTAACTCGGCCCATACCAAATAAATTTTGATAAAGTTCACATCTCACATCCAGGCTTTTTGGACTGATAACTAAAAGATGCAGTCGATAATAATTGTTAAAAATGCATTGGGAGGCATGCAGAATGAAAAGTCCGTGCATTTCTGGCTCATCCGCCATGAAGTGTCTATTTTTAGATTTTAGTATGGCAATGCTTGGTACGAAGAGGTACTGTAATTTTGCCACGCAAAGGCATTTAACCTGACATTAGCCACAATAATAAAATACTCAAGTCTTGATCCTTAATTTATATTAAATAGTTAACTGCAACATTTATTCACGTTTCCGGTCTAGTATGTCATTAGCATAATG
>NZ_SMLW01000543.1:12848-17419 GCF_009711405.1 Fulvivirga kasyanovii
CGATAGAAAACTAGTAAAAGAGGTATTAGAAGGAAATTCTACTGCCTTTAAGACGATAATTACGAATACTCAAGGACTCGTCATTCAAATCATTTATAAAATGATTAAAACTCAGGAAGACAGAGAGGATTTGGCTCAAGAAGTCTATTTGAAGGTATTTGATAAACTTGCGAGCTTTAAGTTTAATTCGAAGCTCTCTACCTGGGTTGGCACTATCACTTACAACACTTGTCTGAAATTTTTAGAAAAGAAAAAAATACCCATTCTTGATGTGACGAATAAAGAGGGAGCAGAATCATGGGACATGCTGGAAAGTAAGGCACTTGGCAGTGACTACAGCCCGATTGAATCCTACATATTCAAAAAAGAGAGTGGACAAGTACTGGCATCAGAAATAGAAAAGCTTCCACCCTTGTATAAAACCATTATCACATTATATCACAATGAAGAAATGAGTTACCGGGAGATCGGTGAGATCACCAATCTTCCGGAGGGAACTTTAAAGAACTATCTATATCGTGCTAGAAAACAACTGAGAGAAAGCCTATTACTCAACTATAACATTGAAGACTTATGAAAGCAGAACATTTGAGTGATCATGAAATTCAACGATACGCGTTTGACTCATTAGAATGTAAAACTGATGTAATCGAACATATGTCGTCCTGCAGTTTATGTAAAAAGAGGGTGGAAAGCTATTTAGCCTTATCCAACTCAATTCAAGACTTACCAGAGCCACAGTTAGCATTTGACTTGTCTAATCGAGTGTTGACACAACTGGAAACCACTGCGGGCAAAAGAAGTATACTCAATTATTTTATTTACTCTCTTATTGCCCTGGGGCTAGTAGTGATTATTTCATGCTTGTTTTACAGCGCAGGAGTTTTGATTGATTTATTCAAAAGTTATTCAGGGATCTCTCTAACGCTGGTCGTAAGCGTTGCTCTTTTGATTTCTTTCGGTATTACAGCAGATATGTTAAGGTCATACAACAAAAAAATAAACATGTTGAACTATTAGTTGACTTTTGCAACATTTATTTAAGTGGCCGGTCTAATCCAGCATAATCCAAAAATGATCCATATGAAGACTATATTTTTAAATCAATTATCAAGCATCGACCCTGACGTCTATAAAGCAATTGTCGTTATTTTCATTATAGTTTTAGTCATGCGGTTTATTATGAAAATTTTAAGAAGCATGCTAGATCATAAATTGAAAAACAGAATTATCGATAAAGAAATCCCTAAAGAGCTGGCTGCTTCTATCTTACAAACAGAGTCGAACAGTGAAAAACATAACAGTATCAAGTGGTTCGCTATTTTAATTAGCACAGGAGCAGGGTTATTTGTAGCCAATCAATACCTGCCCTTAGGCTTACATTCCATCGCGATAATGGTGACAAGCATTGCGCTAGGGTTTCTAGCTTATTCCATATACCTAAGGCGTTTCGACAAGTAGCCCAAACCCGTAAATCAATATAAGTTTTACAGGCTTCTTCAAGGTGGAGTCCAGGACAAGTACGCCCATTTCTAAACAACAAAAACAGAATATTATGAAAAATACACTAATAGCAACATGCTTTGCAATACAATTTTTGTTTAGCTCTAATCATTTAAAGGCACAACAATATGAAGATCAAATAGCCCTTAAAAACAGAATTGACAACTACTTAAGCGCAGGGGTAGAAAATGGATTTTCCGGAGCGGTACTGGTTGCCCAAAAAGGTAATATCATAATTAACAAAGGCTATGGCATGGCCATCAAGGAAAAAAACATTCCTTATACTACAACAACTGTTTCCACCATAGGCTCTGTCACTAAACAATTCACAGCTACGGCTATATTAAAATTGGTTGAGTTCAATAAACTAGAAGTTACAGATTCAATCAACAAATTTTTCAACAACCTGCCTGACGATAAAAAGGATATAACGATACACCAGTTATTATCCCACACGGCAGGATTAGTCGATGTGATCGGTGATGGGGATTTTGATGACATTCCCACTGATAGATTCTTTTCTACTTTGTTTGCTACTAAACTGCTTCATGAGCCTGGTTCAAAATACGCATACTCGAATTCGGGCTACAGTATTCTGGCCAGAATCATAGAAATAGTATCTGGGCAGGACTATGAACGTTTTTTAAATGAGCATTTATTCAAACCAGCCAGAATGAGTCACACCGGATACTTCATCCCTCAATGGAATGAAGATAGTGTGGCTTCAGGGTATTATCGAAATATAACCCATGTAGGTACCATGCTTGAGCGCTTTGAAAAAATGGGGAAGGTAACATGGGCTTTGAAAGGTAATGGAGGCATTCATTCGACCATTGAAGACATGTACAAATGGTATGAAGCCTTAAAAAATGATATCATCTTACCTAAAGAGCTATTTAAAAAACTCACCACGCCTTACATACCCGAGTACAAAGGGCAATCCAGCTACTATGCCTACGGGTGGGCAATTTATAACTCCGACAGAAACACAAAAATCATCAGTCATAATGGTGGAAATGCTATATTCTTTCATGACTTCATATGGTTACCCGAAGAAGATGTTGTCATTATATTATTTACCAATGCAGGTAGTAGAGAAGCAGAAGTTGCCTGGCCTATCGAAAAGATGATATTCGATAAGGATTTCCAGCCGGAAGCAATTAAAAAGGATCTATATAATCTAGTCATTGACAATTTAGACAACCATGATTCACATCAGATTGATCAGCTTGCTGCCAAGATTAAAAAACAGTATAAATCGTATCTCAAGAACCCGGAAAATCTGAACATCCTTGGGTACAACATCCTTGAGACAAAGAAAAATGCTGAATTAGCTGTAGCATTATTTAAGTTAAACACAGAACTCTTCCCTAATGAAGGAAATCTTTGGGACTCGTTAGGAGAAGGTTATCTGGCAAACGATCAAAAGGAAGAGGCTATAAAAAGCTACAAAAAGGCATTGGAATTAAGGCCTGAAGAAAACTGCCATTGGTGTGAGTCCTCGAGCCAGGCACTTACTGATTTAGGGCAAGGAGAATAAAAACCGGGGCTGATAGGCACCATCTCCATAAAATAATAGAGCTACTTGTAAAAGGCTGGTATTATACTTTAAAAAGCCGATTATCGAGAGATGATCGGCTTTTTTAATCAAACAGATTACCCATTAGTTATCTGATATCTGTTGATTTGGTCATGCTCAACAACTTACCCTGACTATACAAATTGTAACCCCTCATAGACATTGAGCGTCAAAGCCTGAAAAATCTTAACTTCTGTCAAAGTAACTCCATGAAAGCAATAATAAAGAGAGTGCTGTTTTTCCCTATTACGAAAATGATAATAGGAATTGCTGTCTGCTTTTCACTATTTGTCGGATTTCAAAACTTTGTATCAAAGCCACTTTTTTATAGCATAATTCAGGATAAGAATATTGCTGACCCCATTATCCATTTATTTTCTGTTGTCGTTTTACTTCTTAGCTACTACTGTTTGTTCCGTTTGTATGACAAGAGGAAAATCACAGAACTGTCTATAAAACACCTGCCCAAAGAAATGCTTGGAGGTTTTGCTTTAGGGTTCTTGACCATTTCATTGACCATTTCCATCTTATATTTCTTAGGCTATTACCAGTTTATCAGCATTTCAACAGCACACTATTCATTAAAACTGTTCGGACTATTAATGGTAGCAGCACTAATAGAGGACCTTTTTGTCAGAGGTATAATAGTGCGGGAAAGTGAAAATTGGTTGGGCACTAACATAGCCTTAATCATTGGAATGCTATTCGAAACAGACCATTTGTTTAATCCCAATGCCAACCTGTTTAGTGTCTTTTTCATTTTGGTCTGGGGGTTCACACTGGCTATGCTCTTTGTGTACACCAAGAGAATTTGGCTCCCTTTTTTCTTTCATTTGGGATGGAATTTTGCCCAACCTTTTTATGGTTCTAACCTTACCGGTCTGGATGACATGGGTAGGATAATTCAATCTGAATTGAATGGGCCTGAGATATATACAGGAGGTGCGGTAGGGGTGGAAGGGTCAATTTTTACAGCAGTGTTTTTGTTGCTTATCGGGGTTATCCTGTACATTCTTGCAAAGAAAGAAGGTAAAATTATAAGAAGACCGGTGAGTGTAAAGAACCCAACAATCAGCTATGAAGAGCATGGTGGTTATTAGTTGATAATTTAGCGTAAGGATCCGCTTTTGCTTTATTTATTGAAACGACTTTACCAGCTCACCACTGCACATGCCAACTTTTCAAAAAAAACTTTCAAGCCTTTTTTGTTCTTAGCCCATAACAAAAGCCTTTCTGGTAAGGCTTCAAGTACAACTTGGCACAAAGTACAGAATTCGTTAGCTTGTGCTTCAATTTACTCCGGGAGGCATTTGCGCTGGCCTGGAGTTATACTTCATTATGCTACCAGAGATATACCATTTTGATCAACTTGAGGGAACGTATTATGTTGAATTCCAAATCTCGGATAGCCAAGAATCAAGGCATTAGAATTCTAGGATCCTATATCAATCTAATGATGAAAAAAAAGGATAAAAGGTGTGGTACATTA
>NZ_SMLW01000627.1:0-17158 GCF_009711405.1 Fulvivirga kasyanovii
AAAATAATAAATTTATACAGATAAATTTACTTGGAATGGAATACATAGGACAGATAGCATTTTTAATCATACTTGGAGCAGCCACATTTGTGCTGTTTAAACGCATTAGGCGCATAAAAAGCAATATTAATCTGGGTAAGGATGTTGAGATAAAAGATAGTACTTCCCAGCGGTGGAAGAATATGCTTTTGATTGCGTTTGGTCAGAAAAAGATGTTCAAAAGACCTCTCCCCGCCTTTCTTCACTTGCTGATTTATGTGGGGTTCCTGGTCATTAATATTGAAGTGCTCGAATTTGTGCTGGATGGACTGAGCGGGCAGCATCGTATGTTTGCGCCGTTTCTTGGAGACGTCTACCCGGTATTGATGAATATTTTTGAGTTTCTTGCCGTTGCAGTCCTTTTCTCCTGTGCCGTTTTTCTCATTCGCAGGAATATTATTAAGGTAAAGCGGTTTCATGCCCGTGAGATGACTGCATGGCCAAAGCTTGATGCCAATCTGATATTGATCATAGAGATAGTGTTGATGATTGCTATTCTCACTATGAATGCTGCAGACCAACTGTTGCAACAATCCAATCCTGAACATTATACAGCCACAGGATCATTGTTTTTTAGCTCCATGCTGATGCCTCTTTTTGAAGGAATGGATACTGCCACGCTTATATTTATTGAAAGGGCTGCCTGGTGGTTTCATATAGTAGGTATCCTTGGTTTTGCTATTTATGTTACCTACTCCAAGCACCTCCATATTTTTATGGCCTTTCCAAATACATACTATGGTACACTTACACCTAAGGGCCAGATGAAAAACATGGATGCCGTGACCAATGAAGTAAATATGATGTTGGGCATTCAGCCGGAAGGAGGTACACCCCCGCCTGCGCCAGAAGAGATTGGTAGGTTTGGTGCAAAAGATATCAATGACCTGACCTGGAAAAACCTGATGGACGCCTATTCCTGTACAGAATGCGGCCGTTGTACTTCTGAGTGCCCTGCTAACCAGACAGGCAAGCTGCTATCTCCACGAAAAATAATGATGGATACCCGTGACAGGGCCGAAGAAGTTGGTAAAAGTCTCGCTAAAGGAGGCAAAGGGCTGGAAGATGGCAAAACCCTGCTGCATGATTTTATTACCAAGGAAGAGATCAATGCATGTACAAGCTGTCAGGCGTGTGTTGAAGCATGCCCGGTAAGTATCGATCCGCTGGATATTATTTACCAGCTCAAGAGGTACGTAGCTATGGAAGAGTCTGGCTCTCCTGCGAGCTGGAATAGCATGTTCCAGAATATAGAAACCAATTTTGCTCCTTGGAAATTTGCCCCTACCGATAGGTTTAAATGGGCTGATGACCTGAAAAAAGAAGAAGCATAAAAAGAAATTGACGAAATAAATAAGATATCTAAGCTATGAGCGATAATAAATATAAAGTACCCACCATGGCCGAAATGGCTGCCAAAGGAGAGTCACCTGAAATCTTATTTTGGGTAGGCTGTGCTGGTTCTTATGACGACAGATATAAAAACGTTACGCGGGCGTTTGTAAAAATATTGAATGTGGTAGGTGTTTCATTTGCTGTATTGGGCCCTGAAGAAACCTGTACCGGCGACCCTGCACGAAGAGCTGGCAATGAGTTTCTGTTTCAGATGCAGGCTGTTTCGAACATTCAGGTCCTGAATGGCTATAATGTTAAAAAAGTAGTGACGGCTTGCCCGCATTGCTTCAATACGCTGAAGAACGAATACCCTGCCCTTGGGGGAAATTATGAAGTTATACACCACTCTACCTTTCTACAGCAGTTGATCAATCAGGGAAAAGTTTCCCTGAAAGGAGGAGGAGAGTTTAAAGGAAGAAAGATCACTTACCATGACTCCTGCTACCTGGGACGTGCCAATAACATATATGAAGCACCAAGAGAAGTCCTTGAGGCGCTGGATGCCGAACTGGTGGAGATGAAACGTTGCAAGACCAAAGGCTTTTGCTGTGGAGCCGGGGGTGGGCAGATGTTTAAGGATGCTGAGCCGGGTAACAAAGAAGTGAACATTGATAGAACAGAGGAGGCTTTAAGCACCGGAGCAGACACTATTGCTGTAGGCTGTCCTTTCTGCATGACCATGATGAGTGATGGTGTGAAAAATAAAGAAAAAGAAGCTGAGGTGAAGGTAAAAGACCTTGCTGAGCTTATTGCAGAAGGCCTTGGTGAAAAGTAAGATTCCCAAAATATGTAGATAAGTAAAAGGCCCGGACTGATCCCCGGGCCTTAACCTTAAACAACTAACAACATATTTCTGCTCATTATTTTTTAAATTCATAAGCCAGGCCTACGGATACTATTCCTGTGCTATACAAATTTGCCCTCTCTACGATCAGGTCTATGTACCTGAAATACCCCACATTAAGGCTGATGCTTTTAAATAGCTCCACGGACGATTTGACCTCCAAAGCCGTGAACTCGGTACCTTCACCCCTGATAAAATCTACTACAGCGCCTTCCCCCAATGATTTTTGAAACGATAATCCGGCGATAACCCAAACTTTTGTGGCGATCAAACCACCAAACTCAGCACCACCTACAGCCTGGTGCGTAAAGTCGATGCCTTCATATTGAGTGCGATAGTTGAATGTTGAGTATGCTGAAACATAGGCAGGTGCCGGATAAAATGAATGAGAGGCAGCCACTGTTAACCGGAAATTCCACTCACCATCACCTGCGGGCAAATTGATCTGTTCGAAATCATTTTGCTTGTTTTGTGCATAGTTGTTTGCCTTAGCTATCGGTATATCGGTAATCAGGCTGATGGACACCGGAAATTCACCCTGGAGCAGTCCATATTTTAAACCTATAGGCAAATCACCCAAAGCAGTTATTTTTTCCGTGGTTTCGAAGTAATGATGTTTGATAACCGGGCCGTAGCTGATGATTGTCAACCGGTCGGCAATTCCATATTCACCATAAAATCCGGTGATGGACTGTATGAATTCAGAGGTTTTTAATTGATTGCCGGATAAGTTGAAGTAAGTGTCAGATGCTCCGTGACTGGTTTGGAGTTTTATATAATACTCTCCCTTTTTCCGTGTCCAGCCGCTTTGGGCATAGGCCGTTGATAAACAAAGGAATGCTGTCCCTATCAATAGGGACAAGCATTTGCCTGTAAGTCCATACCTGCTCATGGGTCTAATTCAGTTCAGCATATCCAAACGGGATGTTCGCTGACCCACACCATAGAATGACATGGGTGAATTTGCTGGCTGCGGCCGGCTCCAGTTTAAAGAAGTTCTCCCCTGTAGAACTTACCGGACCGATAAGCCTCAGGTCAGGGTTGCCATTGCCAGGGTCAGCTTTATACTCGCTCGAAGTAGACAAGTAAACAGTAACAGTACCGGTGGCAAGGGTTGTGGAAAAATCAGACCCGAAGCGCAGGAATTGTGTTCCGCTTTCGTCAGTTCCCAATTCTGCAGTGCCGGTACTTCCCGTGTCATTTTGCTCTACAAAGGTGCCATCTGCCGTAGCAGTAAAGGCTCCCTGAGGCATGCTGGTGTCTATCAGTACCTCCTCAGTATCATCATCGCTACAAGCTATAAATACAGCCATAGACAATATTAGTATTCCGAATTTTTTTAACATGGTTTAAAATTTTTATGGTTTAACATGTTATCAAAAATCGGCTTCAAGTATCACGGAAATATCACGAAAGCATAACGTAAGTCTAAAGCTTTAAAAATGCACCTACCGAATAGCTTGGGTTGGCAAAAATTAGCTGCCCGGAAAAGGCAGTTCCATATGATGCTGAGATGCCGAAGGCTTTGGTGAAGTTAAAGGCTATCTCTGGTGAGAAAGACATATATTCGGTATTGTTAGCGAACAGGCTCGTGCCTACGGCATTGAAATTATCGGCTCCATTATTCAATGATTCAACGCCGAAAACACGGGCTATCAGGGTTACTTTGCTGATGGTGATACCGGCTTCAACGCCATACCGGAATTCATCCGAATAGTCCTTGGTGCGGTTGTTCAGGCCTGCTCTTAGTGAAAGGAAAGGATAGAATTTCCCAACCTTAAAAGCCCTGCTGGCATCAATGGAGATCATCTGGTTAAACTCTCCGTCTCCGGTTTGTAATGACCCGTCCCTTCCTCCACTGTCATTTCCAAGAGGCAGCCCTAAGGTTAGCGTAGCACTTATTACAATCGGTTTATCTGTAATCAAACCATATTTTATGCTCAGATCAGTATCTCCTAATGAATTTACAGCATCACCTTCAGCTATTAGTTGGCCTGTTGTACCTGATACCTGCTCATTTAAAGTAGCCCTGCTAAAAAAAGGAAAATAAAGGACACCGGTTAGCCGGTCAGTAAAACCATATTCTGCATAAATGCTGGTGTTGTAGGTTCCCCTGGTAAGGTTAGGATCGATCATGCCTGTATTGGTATAATGCTGGTCAGAGATTACCCACCACTGGCTCAGTTTAAGAAACATCCCGCCTTTCGGCTGGGGCCATCCTCCGCCTGCCATGGCTTCTGTTGAAAACCAAATGAAACCTATCACGAAAATAGTTTTAATAATTCTCATTGCTTTAAGGATTTAGTGTTCCGTTACCCACCGGTACTACAAAAGGTTTGCAGTAAAACAGTACAATATTGTATTCAAAAAGATCAGAGGTTGCGGTAATTTCATACGATTGAGCCCCGCTAAACTTTGCCACTTTGGCTACCTCAAGGGCACCATTGGTAGTATTGGCATTATTGGAAAGGTATACATACAAACCGGGGAGGGCGGATGTAGTATTAAAGTTATCCGCAAACTCCAGGATAAGGCCGTTGCTCCCCTTTTTTAGTGTTACATCACCTGAAAGTGGGTACGAGCTCACAGTTTGCAGGGTCGCTGATCTTTGCTCTACGCCCCCGCTGGTTTCGTCGCCTGCTGTTACTTCCACTGAAGTGGCAATGCCTTTTGCAAGTACACTGAGGGTAGCTGTACCAGGAGTCAGCGCAGTGGCTAGCCCTGAATTTTCTATTGAAATGACGGATTCGTCTGACGATGTCCATACAAAAACCACATTTTCCTCCTGGCCGATATTGTTAAAGTATTTAGCAGAAAACTGGTGGGATTCGCCAACTTTGAGAGAAGTTATCGGGTTGTCTATAACAATCTTTTCCTCCATTTCATCGTCAATGATATCTGTGCCGATACAGCCGGAGAGAGTTAAAAGCATGATAAATAGTCTTTTCATGATTGAGCAGTTTGATATTGTGGCAATTGAAATGAAAATGTGGTACCGTAATTAACCTTGCTACTCAGGTGGATCGTTGCATTATGAATTTCCAGTATTTTTTTGACAATGGCTAATCCAAGCCCGGTATTGTTATTATCAAGGCTGATCCGCTTGTCCCCGATATGGTAGCGGTCAAAAATGAATGGGATCTGATCTTTGGGGATCCCGGGGCCGGAGTCAGATACCTTTATTTCAACATATTGATCGTCCTGGTCTACTTCTACCTGTATTCTGCCACCTTTAGGCGTGAATTTTAAAGCATTATCAATCAGGTTTTGCAGCACACGCTCTATCAACCCGACATCTGCGAATACCAGTGTATTGGCCTGATGCTTGGACGTGGTAATTTCGATGTTCTTTTGCCGGGCCAGAAGCTGGAATTTTTGACTGATGTCATTGATCAGCTCCTGAATAAAGAATGGCTCTTTTTTAGGACTTACCTGCTTCGATTCCAGTTTGGAAAGTTCGAACAGTTCATCAACCAGTTTCCTGAGTTTTTCGGTGCTTTCGAGGATGATCTTAAGATATTTTTCACGCTCGTCTTCCGACAGTGTTTTTCTTTTGATCATTAATGTTTCTATGTAGCCATGTATTACGGCAAGAGGGGTGCGCAGGTCATGAGAGACATTGCCAACTAGCTCCCTTCGCAGGTTTTCCATCGATTTTAGGTTTTCGATATTGCCTACTATGGTATCCGCCATTTCATTAAATGCCAGGGCAAGGTCATTAATGCCTCCTTCTGACTTAACCGGTATCCGCGCACTCATTTCTCCATTTTGAAAGCGCTTGACAGTACGTGTAATGCGGTTGATGTTACGAGTGATAAGCCATATGATCAGCAGCCCAAGTACAAGGGCTACAAACAAAGTGATAAATATTGCCCTGCCGCCTAGCCGCAGTATGTAGCTATTCCACATGTAGGCAGATACGGAGTCATACTCTTCACTGGCCAGTACTACATAGACATAGCCAAGGGTTTTGTCATTTTCAAGAATAGGGGCTGCTGAAAATACTTTTTGAACCCCCGGGTTTCTGGGGTCGTCTCCCACGATGTATTTTCTTTCATCTGAATGAATAAACTGGCGAACCGGGGCCAGGTTTACGGAGTCCATTTTTACTTTTTTGTAGGGAGCCACATAGGATAGAATTTTTCCCTGTGGGTTGAGAATATATACTTCTATGCTAGGGTTAATGGCCATCATATGATGCATAATGTCCTGAGTAGCACTTTCTGACAGCTCGCCATTAATGAATGGCTTTACCTCAGTAATGATATGCTCCGCAATACTGGCATTGAGTGCCTGGTTTTTTTCCTGCACATACTTCTCGGCCAGGTTGGCGGTGATAAAAACATAGGAGAAGCCTACAACCATTAAAAGCCCCGCCAGGGTGAGTGAGATCTTCCGGAAAAAGCCCAGACTGCTATTTTTTATTTTCATTTTCATGCGGATTGATTTCCGAAATTTCGTCGTTGAACCTGTAGCCGATACCCCAGGTGGTGAGAATATACTCCGGATCGCTCAGGTTTTCTTCTACCTTTGCCCGCAGTCTGTTTATATGGGAATTTACAGTATGTTCGTACCCTTCAAATTCATACCCCCAGATGATACTAAGCAGGCGGTCGCGGGAATAACTTTTTCCCGGGTTGGACGCCAGCAGGTAGAGCAGGTCAAACTCTTTTGGGGTGAGGTCAATTCTTTCTCCTCCACGAAGCACCTTTCTTTTGGCTTGGTCTATAATCAGCGCTCCATGCCTGATTATCTGATTATCATCCCTGGGTGTGTTAAGCATTTGCACCCTTCTGAAAATGGCCTTTACCCGGGCAATGAACTCCCTTACACTGAAAGGCTTGGTCAAGTAATCATCCGCACCAGTTTCCAGGCCCAGTATTTTGTCAATTTCCTCCGAGCGAGCCGTTAACATCAATATGGGTGTATCAATGTTATTGGCACGCAGGTCCCGGCAGATTTCAATGCCATCTTTATCTGGCAGCATAATATCCAGTATGATGAGGTCCAGTGCCTCTGTAAGTGCCATGCGATAGCCCATACTGCCGTTTTGAGCCATTTTTAACTGGCAACCCAAGTCGCTTAAATGGATTTCGAGCAAATCCTTAATGTGAGCATCGTCCTCAATAAGCAGTACCTTTTTCATAAGTGATCTTTTCCATCCATATAAAAGCCGGACCGGTCCTTTGGTAAAGGTAAATTTCATATGTCACGAAAGTATCACGACAGGCTTTATCCTAAATTTAGAGGGTAGTTCGGTAGGAAAAAGTCAGTTAATTGACGTTTTTGGATTATCTTATTGAGTGCTATTAAATTATGGTAACAATGAAGCAAATGCAGACGTTGAAATTACAATGAATTACCACTAACCAATAAAAACAGAGATCAATGAAGACACTGCAATTCAGAAATGGAGACAAAATGCCTGCCTTTGGCCTGGGAACATGGAAGTCAAAGCCCGGTGAAGTTTACACTGCTGTAAAAGAGGCTATAAAAACAGGCTACAGACACATAGACTGTGCGCCTATTTATGGAAATGAAAAGGAAGTAGGGAAGGCATTGACCGAATGTTTTGAAGAAGGCATTGTGAAGCGGGAAGACCTGTGGATCACCTCTAAACTGTGGAATGATTCGCATGCGGCAGAGGATGTGGAGCCTGCGCTGAAGAAGACGTTGTCTGATTTGCAAATAGACTATCTTGACCTTTTTCTTATTCACTGGCCTGTTGCCATTAAAAAAGGAGTGTCTATGGCACAGAAAGCAAGTGATTTCTTTTCGCTTAAAGAGATTCCTTTATCCGTGACCTGGAGGGCTATGGAGGATGTGCAGGAAAAAGGCCTGACTACACATATCGGTGTTTCCAACTTCAATATTGATAAGCTAAAGTCACTTACAGTTGAGGGAAGGGTGAAACCGGAAATGAACCAGATAGAGATGCATCCATATTTGCAGCAAGAGGATATGGTCGATTTTTGTAAGCGGGAAGGCATTCTTCTTACAGCATATTCACCTCTGGGCTCCAAGGACAGACCGTCGAATTTAAAATCTGATGATGAGCCCCTGCTGCTGGAAGATCCTGTTATCACTAAAATTGCAGAAGCGAAGGGTGTTAGCCCTGCTCAGGTATTAATTGCGTGGTCACTTAATCGCGACATTTCCGTGATCCCTAAATCAGTAAACCCGGAGCGTATCAGACAGAACTATAAGGCGGCGGATATTAAGCTCAGTGAGCAGGAAATGCAGGAAATAGCCAAGCTTGATCGGGGATTGCGCTTTGTAACCGGCAACTTTTGGGTGGTTGAAGAAGGGCCATATACCCTGGAAAGCCTTTGGGGTTAGCATCTCTTCTGGTGCTGCCCGGTGACCCGATTAGAGTCTTGAGCCAACGTGCGTTAATTTCCCTTAAAAAGAACTTAATCCGGGCTTTTGTGGTTTTTTTCCTAAATTTGTTAGTATGTTAATACCATTTGAAAACATGCCCGACGATGCCAGAGTTTGGATATACCAGGCAGATAGAAAACTGGCAAGTACCGAAGTAGAAGCAGTAAATACTACAGGAGAAAAGTTTTTTGAGGATTGGGCCGCTCATGGCGCACCATTGAAAAGCTCCTTTAAAATATTTCACAATCAGTTTTTGGTGATTAGCGTTGATGAAAACTTCAATAAAGCCAGCGGATGCTCCATTGACAGCTCTGTTGGCTTTGTAAAGCAAGTTGAGCAGCAGCTTAATATCAACTTCTTTGATCGCACAAAAATTGCCTTTATCTTCAACGAAGAAGTATATCTGGAATCTCTCAGTAACTTAAAAGCCAGTGTGGCAGAAGGAAAGATTGATGAAAGTACCCTTACTTTTAATAACCTGGTATCCAGTAAAAGTGAGTTGGAAACTTCATGGGTTGTCCCTGCAAAATCAACCTGGCTAGGCAGGTACTTCAATTAAATGCATGCCAACAACATAATATTTATACTCGTCGTTATACGATTGAGGATTAATAATTATAAATTTAGGCAAAGGAATATTAAAATATGAATGCGACATTAAAAATTTCGATGGCCTTTCTGGCATTAACCGTCCTGTCGTGTAGTGTAGAGAAAAAGGCATCAAAAACTTTTGATCGCGGTCAGTTTCAGTCTACGATTGAGCTTTATCAGGGAGTACTTAAGAAGGATCCGAATAATGCGGAAGCCAATTTTTATATAGCAGAATCTTACCGGCAATCCAACAGGCTGCAAGAAGCGGCCCCTTTCTATAAAAAGGCCCTGGACAGGGGTATGAAAAATGATTCCATACACATGTTCTACGCTTTTGCGTTGAAGGCTAACGGCAACTACGATGAGGCAAAAAAGGAGCTTGAGCAGCACTTGAAAGTAGTGGAGGACGAAGAATATCAAAAAAGGGGACAGGAAGAGTATGATAACCTGAATAACCTTGAGCAGGTCAGGGCCAAAAAGAACTACTTTAGAGTAAAGAACCTCGACGAAATAAACTCACCTGCAGCCGAGTATGCGCCGGTGTATAATGATGGAGAGCTTTATTTTACTTCTTCACGTGGTGACAGCAAAATTTATAAAGCCACCGGCACACCCTTCACAAATATTTACCGGGTAAAGACCCAGGGGGCACGGGTAGATACTACTACTATTACGGAGCTGGATGCGCTTATCAATAACTATAATATCAACGAAGGTGCGGTAACTTTTAGCCCTGATGGGCAAACCATGATCTTCGCACGTGGCAATTCAGGTAAGAAAAAAGGAACTGCCGATGTCAATTTATACATTTCAAGTAATCGTCGCGAAGGCTGGACGGAGCCCAGGATGCTGAATATTAATAACCCGGGCTATTGGGATTCAACCCCAGCGTTTAGCAGGGACGGCAAAACACTTTATTTTGCTTCCAACAGACCGGGAGGCTATGGAGGTACAGATATCTATTCGGCCAAAAGAAATTCAAGAGGACGTTTTTACAAGGTCACTAACCTGGGGCCGGAAATTAATACTACGGGTAATGAGATGTTCCCTTATATTTCTGATGAAGGTTACATGTATTTTTCCAGTGATGGACATGCAGGTTTTGGTGGACTGGACCTTTTGGTAGCCAAACGCAGGAATGGAAGAACTGAAATAGAAAACCTCGGCGAACCAATGAATACCAGTGCGGATGATTTTGGTATGTATTTGTTTAAAGCAGACAGAGGCTTTTTCACCTCAAACAGAGAGGGTGGTGAAGGAGATGATGATATTTATACTTTCGTAAATGAAGATCCTGATCTGAAGATTGTCAATTATTATCTTGAAGGTGTAACCATGACCCATGATGATAATGACAAACTTGTTATTTTACCCCGGGTAGAAGTAAAACTCTTTGACTATGAAGGCAATGTGCTTGATGAAACCGTGACTGAGGATGATGGTAAATTCCTGTTCAGGGTTTACGAGCATGAGCATTATAATCTTGTAGGGGAGAAAAAAGGAGGTAAAGACCAGTATCTGATCACCCGTGCCCAATTTACCACTGTAGGCAAGAGCATAGACCGTGATACTTTGAAGCAACTCGTAACAGATGTGAAGTTTGACACCTTATTGGTTCTCGAAAAAATCGAAAAGAACAAAATTTTCGTGATGGAGAACATCTATTACGACCTTGATAAATCAGATATCAGGGAAGATGCTGCCCGTGAACTGGATAAGCTTGTAACCATTCTGGAAGACAACCCTGAGCTTAAGATAGAACTTAGCTCACATACCGATGATCGTGCTGATGACGACTATAACATGAAGTTATCTCAAAGAAGAGCGAAATCTGCGGTTGACTACATCATCTCTCAAGGTATTGCATCCAACCGACTGACGGCCAAAGGGTATGGAGAAACCAAGCTGATCATACCTAACGCGAAAACCGAGGAAGAACACCAGGTAAACAGACGTACTGAATTCAAGATTCTGGAAGTAGGCGAGAAAAAGCAGTCTACTGATGTTGATGAATTTGACGAAGACCGGTTTTTTGATGATGATGACGCTGGTCAGTAGGGAATAGACACTAATTTGTTAAAAGCTGCTCCGGGAAATTTGAACTTCCGGAGCAGCTTTTTTATTAAGCCTCCGCAGGGTTATTTCTGGAAGCATAGGCTTCAAGTGCAAACCAAAGCAGGTAAGCAATAATGAATATTACGAAACCGTACATGGTTGTGATCATAGAGACCTTCATCCCCCCTGCCAGCAGGGCAGGTGATACTTCTCCTATCCGTTGAATAGCTTCGAACGCCTGATACAGACCTATCAATTGTCCGAGGATACCAGTGATCAGCCCGAACAGGCCGGCACTTTTGATATATCCCAGCCGTGATTTGACGATCACCGGATCATGGCCTTTACCGGATGCCAGGTAGACAGCATTGACTACTGCCAGCGCTAAAATTACTAAAAGTACCAGGGTGAGTATGCCCATAAATGCAGGGCCTCCTTCAATAAATAGTTTTGTCATGATAGTTAAATTTAATTGTTTAATTATACAGTTCAAAGCTAGGTTTGGCAGGGTCGGATGGCAATGTCGAATCCGGCTGTAAACCGGTCATCTATCGATTAAATTGGCCAGGCTCTGCTTAAATGGAGATATTCGCTGCTATGAAAAGTTATGTACACATCATATTTTGGATCGTAACGCTGGTCTTACTGTCAGTGATTTTTGCTCCTTACTACTCGTCATTTGAGGAGAGCTTCTACTTTGTTTCCATGCTTATGCCGGTTGTAATCGGGACCTGTTATTTCTTTAATTTTTACCTGGTTCCAAAGTATCTTCTTGTCCGCAGGTATGGAGCGTTTATACTCTACTCAATTTACATGTTGCTTGTGTCACTATATCTTGAAATGCTGGTGATCATGCTTGCTTTTATTTTTCTGGCGGAGTATTCCTATCATAACATGAGTCCCGTATCTTCTGATGTTTTTGTGCTGGCGGTCACCCTCTACTTCATTGTGTTTTTGTTTTCTTTCATCCTGCTTATTCGTCGCACATTTATTAAGGAACACGATATCAATGCCCTTAAAGCGGAAAAACAGAAATACGAGGTAGGGCAATTTACCATACGCTCAGAACGGCAGCTTAAAACACTGACTTACGATGAAGTGACCTATATAGAGAGTCTTGGAGATTATGTGAAAATCCATCTGAACAACAGTACTCATGTGGTTACCAAAGAAAAGATCAGTAAGCTTGAAGAGCGGCTCCCCGAAATGTTTGTTCGTATTCATCGCTCATTTATTGTCAATAAGCAAAGCGTCTCAGCTTATAATAAGGAAGAGGTCAGTATTGGTGAGTTGCAATTGCCTATAAGCAGGACATATAAAAAGTTGGCCTGGGAGCGGTTGAGTGGTGAGTTGATAGGTTAATAGCGCTCATATGGAATGCATGAATGGCTCTATTTTAATTTGAGCCGTGCAGAATCCTCCCAACTCTCATCACTTTTCTTATTTTTGTACCTCTTCATTCCTTAAATTACAATTATGAGCGAGCGCTACGCACAACGTGGAGTATCAGCATCTAAAGAAGATGTGCACAATGCTATCAAAAACATTGATAAAGGGCTTTATCCCCAGGCTTTCTGTAAAATAGTAGAAGACTACATTGCCAATGATCCGGACTATTGCAATATCATGCACGCAGACGGCGCAGGCACAAAATCTTCGCTTGCTTACATCTATTGGAAGGAAACTGGCGATATGTCTGTTTGGAAGGGCATAGCCCAGGATGCCATCATCATGAATATTGATGACCTGATATGTGTCGGCGCGTTGGATAACATATTGCTGTCGTCAACCATAGGCAGGAATAAAAACCTGATACCGGGAGAAGTGATTGCGGCGTTGATCAACGGTACTGAGGAGGTGCTGCAGATGCTAAGAGACAACGGTGTTAACATCATCAGCACCGGTGGGGAAACTGCTGATCTCGGCGATTTAGTAAGGACAGTAGTTGTGGATAGTACGGTTACCGCCAGAATGAAGCGAAAAGATGTGATTAGCAATGAGCGCATTGAGGCGGGGGATGTAATTGTAGGCCTGGCGTCATACGGGCAGGCCAAATATGAAACAGAATATAATGGTGGTATGGGCAGCAATGGGCTTACCTCGGCTCGCCATGATGTGTTCAATAAGATTTATGCAGAAAAGTACCCTGAAAGCTTTGATCCGGATGTGCCTGGCGACCTTGTGTTTTCAGGAGGGTACAAACTTACTGATACTGTGGATGACGCACCGGTCAATGTAGGGAAACTGGTATTGTCACCTACCCGTACTTATGCCCCGGTAATGGCAGAAGTATTTAAAAACCTTCGTCAGCACATCCATGGTATGGTGCATTGCAGTGGAGGTGCGCAAACCAAAGTATTGCATTTTATTGATCATTTGCATGTGATCAAGGATAACCTGTTCCCGGTTCCTCCGTTGTTCCGCATTATTCATGAAGAAAGTGGCACGGACTGGAAGGAGATGTATAAAGTATTTAACATGGGGCACAGATTGGAAATTTACCTGAAGGAAGAACATGCTGCCGAAGTGATTTCCATCTCCAAAGGCTTTGGAATAGATGCCCAGATCATCGGCCGGGTGGAAGCCTCAGAAAAGAAACAAGTGACTATTAATAGTCCGAAAGGAGAATTCATCTATAATTAAAAGATATGTTAAAGCAGTTATTGTATTCATTACTGGCACTTACAATAGGTATTTCGGCCTGCCAGCCGGAGAAGAAGGAAAACCAGGAAGAAAAGAGCTCAGAAACCATGAAAATAGAAGACCCTCATAGCTACGCCCGCCCTCAGGAATCAGTAGTTAAACACCTGGACTGGAAGGCAAAGGTTAGTTTTGAAGAAAAAAACATAAAGGCCAAAGCTACCCTGACCATAGAAAATTCAGAAGATGCAGAAAAGCTCATTCTTGATACTAAAGACCTGAAAGTGGATAGCGTAACCCTGGGTGATGAGGAGGGAAAAACCACCTACAAAATTGGTCAGAAAACCGACGCCATGGGTAGTCCGCTGACCATCAAAATTACCCCTGATACGGAAAAGGTCAACATTTATTATTCAACCTCTTCTGATGCAGAAGCTTTACAGTGGCTGGCCCCGGTTCAGACAGCAGGAAAAGACAACCCTTTTTTATTCACCCAGTCGCAGGCTATTCTGGCCAGGAGTTGGGTTCCTATTCAGGATTCTCCCGGCATAAGATTCACCTACTCAGCCGAGGTTGAGGTTCCTAAAGGCCTTCTGGCACTGATGAGTGCTTCAAACCCTCAGGAAAAAAATGAGAGTGGTGTTTATAAATTTCAGATGGATCAGCCCATTCCTGCCTATCTGCTGGCGCTTGCCGTAGGTAATCTGGAGTTCGCTGAAATAGGCCCCAGAACGGGAGTTTATGCAGAGCCATCAATGATTGATGATGCCAAATACGAATTTGGTGAGTTAGAAGAGATGGTAACTGCCGCCGAGGAGCTGTATGGTCCCTATCAGTGGGGGCGTTACGATTTGCTGGTACTGCCGCCGAGCTTTCCCTTTGGTGGTATGGAAAACCCAAGGCTGACTTTTGCCACGCCTACCATACTGGCAGGCGACAGGTCACTGACTTCTTTGGTTGCGCATGAACTTGCCCACTCCTGGTCAGGAAACCTGGTGACTAATGCCACCTGGAATGACTTCTGGCTCAATGAAGGTTTTACGGTTTACTTTGAGCAACGCATCATGGAGAAGCTTTATGGCCGTGATTATTCTGAAATGCTGGCATCTTTGGCAGCTCAGGACCTTAAAGCTGAGATAGAGCAGATGACTGAAGACAAGAATGAGCAGGATACTCGTCTGAAACTCGAATTGGAAGGCAGAAACCCGGATGAGGGAGTTACTTCCATTGCTTACGACAAGGGTTATTTGTTTTTAAGATACCTGGAAGAGCAGGTAGGCAGGGAAAAATTTGATGCATTTTTAAAGGATTATTTCAGCAAAAATGCATTCAAAGTGATGACTACCGAGCAGTTTATAGAGCAATTGCAGTCAAATCTTCTGGATAAAGAAAGGGTAAACATAGGCAAAGTAAAAATAGAAGAATGGATCTATCAGCCCGGGCTTCCCGAAGATGCCCCGGTACCTCAGTCAGACAGGTTTGCCAATGTAGACAAGCAGGTTGAAAAGTTTGTGGCCGGAACTCCCGCCAGCCAATTAGATACTGCACAGTGGTCTTCCCACGAATGGCTACACTTCGTAAGGGCCTTACCTTTAGAGCTTAATAATGATCGTCTGGCTGAGCTGGACAAGACATTTGGCTTTACCCAAACCGGCAACTCGGAAGTATTAATGGCATGGCTTCTACAGGCTATCAAGCATAGCTATGAGCCTGCCTACCTCAAGTTAGAACACTTCCTTGTGAATACAGGCAGAAGAAAATTCCTTACCCCGCTTTATGGTGAATTAATAAAAACCGACGAAGGTAAAAAAAGAGCTATGGCTATTTATGAAAAAGCCAGGCCTAACTATCATTTCGTGGCAACAAACACCATAGATGAAATGTTAAATTGGGCAGAACAAAACCAAACTAAAAATTAATGGCGACTGTAACACTAAAAGGTAATCCGGTGAAAACGAATGGAGATTTGCCGGGAAAGGGGGCTACTGCTCCTGATTTTAAACTCACGAACACTGACCTTTCGGAGGTAACACTTTCTGACTTAAAGGGACGCAGGATCATACTGAATATTTTTCCCAGTATTGACACATCTACATGCGCTACATCGGTTAGAAAGTTTAATGAGAAGGCCGCAGCGCTCGATAATGCTGTGGTACTGTGCGTTTCAAAAGATCTTCCTTTTGCCCATAAACGTTTCTGTGGAGCGGAGGGGATAGAAAATGTAATGTCCCTTTCCGATTTTAGAAATGCAGACTTTGCCCGAAGGTATGGCGTGGAGCTGGAAGACGGTCCGCTTGCCGGCCTTAATGCCAGAGCCGTGGTTGTGATCGATGAAAATGGCACGGTAATACACTCTGAGCTGGTCAATGAAATAGCAGAAGAGCCAGACTACGAAGCAGCATTGAGTTCTTAATTTGAAAAATTATTGTTTAAGAGGAGTGAAGTTATTCATTCCTCTTTTTTATATTGCCTCTCCATACCCTACCCCTTCGAATTTCCGGAATAGTTTTAGTTTGTTGACACCTGATAGTAAATTTTTTAGTTCTCCTTTTGCAGAACTAAAAAAACTTATTACTTTTGCATAAACCATAAAGAGTATATTATGCTGAGTAATGAACAGAAACAGTTGGTAGAGAAGATCGGTTTGATGCACGAATCTGAAGGCCTTTCCCCGGCGGTGGCCAGGGTTTTGGGGCTTTTATTGGTCAGCGATAAGGTTGAACTTACTTTTGACGAGATCAGGGAGACCTTGAACTTAAGCAAAAGTGCTACAAGCAATGCCCTCAATATAGCCATTAAGTTGGACAGGGTTGAGTATGTTACCAAACCTGGAGACAGAAAACGCTATTTTAAGTCGAGGATCGAACTTTGGAGAGAGCACATCATGGATGGCTTCTGCAAAAAATGCAGTTGGTCTAAAATGTTTGAAGAGGTGCTTAAGCACAGAACAAAAGAAACCAAAGATTTTAATAAAGCCATAAAGGACTTTGTGAATTTTTTAGAATATATGGGAAAAGAGCTTCCGAAGCTATATAAAGAGTGGGAAAATAAAACCAAATAATTTTTTTGCCGTATTAGTTCTTTAAGTACAGAACTAACTAGTAATAACAGGAAGTTAAAAAGTAAAAAAATCAAACGCAAACAATGAAAAGAAAATTTATTTACGGAGCCATTATTTTGTCGGTAGTATTTGCGGCATGTGGAAAGCAGGAG